>JBKEAM010000013.1:0-26371 GCA_047972265.1 Oscillospiraceae bacterium
GGGCAGACATCCATTCCCTGCGCCACAAGGCATTCAAGGTTACCACCAACTCCAACCACAAGTTCCCGGTGGCACCAAATCTACTGGCCAGAAACTTCTCCGCGCCACGCCCCAATACTATATGGGTATCCGATATCACCTACATCCGTACCGGCGAAGGCTGGCTGTATCTAGCCATTGTAAAAGACCTGTGCACCATGTGAAATATACATTCAAATAGTCATTAACATCATCGGTACTTTCCAGACCATCTTTTAAATAAATAGTCGTGTAAAAATATTTATCCCCTGTCATATATTCAACAAAGTAGTAAAAAGCCAAACTAAAATATTCAAATCTTTCAACATAACTCAGCCTCGGTAATAGAATATAACTTTTTTTACTTTTCCTTCTTCTAAAAAACCCCTATATCCCTTCGACACATTTATGTAAAAATCCATAATCGATTTATCAATTTCTGATTTTTCAAATGAAAAATCAAAAATTGTTTCCTTTTTTCTTAATGGATAATACAGCCTCACATTATTTGCCCAAAAAACAAGTTCCTTTAATCCCAACTGAGTCGATATCTCACTCAAGTTTATAATCTTCGGAAAATCCAAATGCACACGGCTCATTTTAGCCACTACTGCAGATTCATCCGGTAACTTATCTATTTTAAACGATACAGACGCAAATGGAATATTAAACATACAATCCCCCCTTTTGAACAATTATATCACAGTGATTAAAAAAACAACGAAAATCAGGCTAATTCTTTTATTTAAGGCATTTATGGTATACTTTATGCCATAAACACTTATTTTTTACAGCTCAGTAAGGAGATTTTTATGCCTCAATATATCGCCCTTTTGCGCGGCATTAATGTAGGCGGCAATAATACGGTGGCAATGCCCCGCCTGCGCCTTGGTTTTGAAGAAGCCGGCTTTACCGCCGTAAGCACCTATATTAACAGCGGCAATGTAATTTTTACCAGCCCCAATACCAACGTAGAAGAGCTGGCCGCACAATGCCGCCAGTTGATAGAGCAGCACTTTGCCCTGCAAATACCGGTTGCGGTGGTGCCCGCGGCGCAAATAGCAAACGCGCTTAAAAACGCGCCCGCATGGTGGGGCGCAAGCGAAGAAAGTAAGCACAATGCCATTTTTGTAATACCGCCTGCCACCGCGCAGCAAATTGCCCAACTGGTGGGCGAGGCAAAGCCGGAGTACGAACAGGTGGATTTTTACGAAAATGTTATCTTTTGGTCGGCCCCGCTTAAAACCTTTTCGCGCACGCGCTGGTCTAAAATAGTGCAAAGCAAGCAGGCCTACAACGCCATTACCATACGTAACTATAACACCACCCAAAAACTGGCGCAGCTTGTAACCGATAAGTAAAACTCTTCTATTCTACCCAGTTTTACGCAATCCCCCATAAAAGGAGCCCCCATGCTACACCAGCTTATCCCACAAAATTTTAACGGTGCCGTCTCGGTTTCTCGGGGCGGGCAAACACTTTTGCAGCAGGCCTGCGGCTATGCCGACCTGCCAAACTAGCTTGCCAACCAGCCCAATACCCGCTTTGCCACCGCCTCGGCGGGCACAGCCTTTGTTGCCGTGGGCATTATGCAGCTTATCCAAAGCGGCAAATTGTGTTTACAAACCCAAATTGGCAGTGTGTTGCCCTTTGCCCTAAACCAAATAGACCCCGCCATTACGGTGCAGCAGCTTTTAAACCACACCTCCGGCATCCCAGATTATTTTGACGAATAGGTTATGGAAGAATACAGCGATTTATTCATCGATTATCCCAATTACAAAATACGCACCTCGGCAGATCTTCTCCCGCTTTTTATCCAAAAACCCATGATGTACCCGGCGGGGCAGCGGTTTCAATACAACAACAGCGGCTATGTGGTGCTGGGGCTTATTATAGAGGCCGTTACCGGGCAGTTGTTTGACCAGTACCTGCAAACCAATCTGTTTACCCCCTTTAACATGCATAGTACCGGCTATTACGAGCTGGACCGTCTACCTGCCCGCTGCGCAAATGCCTATATTTACGAGGAAGCAACGCAGCAGTACCATACCAATATTTACAGCGTAGATGTAAAGGGCACAGGGGCGGGCGGCGCTTTTACCACGGTGCAGGATGTAGAATCCTTTTGGCAAAACCTTGCCGCGGGCAACGCCCTTGATACCAATACGTTTGCGCAAATGACTACACCCCAAACCCCAAACGGCAGGTATGGATACGGTTTTTGGATGGCAAAGGATGCCGACGGAAACACCTTCCCCTATTTTCAGGGGTCAGACCCCGGTGTAAGCTTTGTATCCTCTTACCAGCCCCGTACCCAAACCATTGTTACCGCGGTAAGCAATATGCAGCAGGATGTATGGGCGCTTCACAAAAACCTCCTAGCCGCGCTTTAAATTTTTATTCGCGCTTTACTTATACTAAACAAAGCCTGCCGCAGTAAAATGCGGCAGGCTTTTGCGTATTTATTTGCTTTATATTTTATTAAAAGGGCTACTGCACCATTTTGCCAAACAAACCACCCAGCATTTTACCAAACAATCTTTTGGCGGGGCCTATGGGCACCTGCGGCCCATATTGGCTGTTTTTCTGCTGGCTTTGGCTCCAATATTCTTTGTCTGCGGGCAAACCGCTGGGCAACTGGCACAGGCTGCGCCACATGTTATAAAACATTACCCTTTTCCAAGTAGGAGGGTATATTTTTTTGCTTTCTACATCCTTAAAAAAGGTTTTTGCTGTGGCATCGCATTTGGCCTGCATTTTAGGGGTAAGCTGGGTATTGCCCATTACCGTAAGGGCAATTGTGTATACACGGTTAAATCCCCAGTGCTTTAGGGTGTCGCGCATATAGTTTGCCGTTTTGGCCGCCGCGCTGCCTGCCGTAGAGGCAATTACCAGCGCCTTTTTATCAAACATGCGGGGGCGGTGATACAGGTAAGAAGTATGATCAAAAAAGTTTTTAATTAGGCCCGATACATTTAAAGAGTACACCGGGCTTGTAATAATCAATGCGTCTGCCTGCTGTATTTTTTGCACAATGGGCTGCACCCTGCTTGCATGGGGGCATTTATCTTCCCCTTGGTTAAAGCAGATAAAGCAGCCTTTACACATGGGTATATCCGCCTCTGCCAGCATCAGTTCTTCAAATTCCACTTCGCCCATTGCCAGCATTTGTTCTTTTACGCGTTGTACGGCTTTCCAGGTAAAGCCCTTGCGGGGGCTGCCGTTAATAATAAGGCATTTCATATGCTTACTCATCCTCTTTACTTGTGTGTGCATAGGTTTTTCTAAATTCCATCATGTGGGCTTTAAACAGCTGCAAAGATTCTTCTGCCACCGGGTGCCCGTCTTGGTAAGGCAGTGTGCGCAGGTACATCATAAGCGCCGGGGTGTAAAACGCCATTGCCAGCATGGCAGGATCTGTTTTTTTAAGCTGCCCCGCTTCCACCAGCATCCCAAAAAATACGGTTTGAAACTGCATGGGCTGTTCAAACAACAGCCTGTTAAAAATATCGGCCATATCGGGGTTATTGTACTGCTCTATCGATATCATCCGCCAAAACTTTTTTACCTCGTCCTTCATCAAAAAATTGGTAAACACACTGGCGGCAATCTGTAAAAACTCCTCGTCGTTCATCCTGCCATATACATCGGCCTGCCTGTTCATCTGCTGGGTGTCGTTTGTAAATACCGCGCCAATGCCCCCCATAAATGCATCACTTTTTTGCATATACTCTTCCACCAGCGCATCAAACAAAGCCTGTTTATTTGCAAAATGTTTGTACATCGCGCTTTCTTTAACGCCCACTGCATACGCAATATTGCGTACCGATACCGCCGAAAACCCTCGTGTAGAAAACATGGTTAACGCTGTATCCATCAGCTTTTCCCGGGTGGTCATCTGCCCCCTCCTCGCATTGGTTAACACTCGTTATCTTGCATTATAGTTAACAAGTGTTATCTTGTCAATCTTTATTTTTAACTGGCAAACTTATTTGCCGGTGGTATACTTAAAAGTAGGGTATTTTCTTCTTTGTTTTTGCGTACCATCCCTTATATTGTATACCTAAATGCTGCCCTTTATATGTATACAGCTATTTTATTCCGAAAGGATTTGTATATGAAAATACTCATCGATGCCGACGGCTGCCCTGTGGTAGACCTTACCATTCAAACATCACGGCAGTATGCGGCAAAACACAGCCTTGCCCCCATTACAGTGCTTATTTTATGCGATACTTCTCACGTGTTTAATAAAGAAGGGGCCGAAACCATTACTGTAGATAAAGGCGCAGACAGTGCCGATTTTGCCCTTGCCAACCGCGCGCAAGCGGGCGATATTGTGGTAACGCAAGATTATGGCCTTGCTGCCCTTTGCCTTGCACGGGGCGGCATCCCCCTAAACCAAGACGGCATGGCTTACACCCAGCAAAACATAGATGCACTTTTATTTTCGCGTTATGCCTCTAAAAAAGACCGTGCCGCCGGTATACGCAGCGGTGCACGGCTAAAAAAACGTACCCGAGCGCAAAACAATACCTTTGCACAGGCTTTGCAGCAGTTGCTGGCGCAGCAACTGCCTACTTAAAAACGCATAGCAAACAAACCCCCTCGGCGCATAGCCGAGGGGGTTTATACATAGAAAAGTGTAAAGTGCAGTTTTTAATTTGATATTTATTTAATGACTTTATTTAAAATGCGAAGCCGTTGCAAAGCACGTATGTACCGCGAAGCGGCGTTGCGTTTTTGCCCGCAGGGCAAAATGCAGGGTCGTTGTCCTGCAAGCAACAAAGAATTGTTGAGTGTTTTGCAGGCGCAGCATCCTCTTGCGGCTGGGGGTCTGGGGGTCTCCGCAATAACCCCCAGCGCTTCTTTGATACTTTCTTGGCGACAAGAAAGTATATTAAAATTCTACATCTTGACTCTTCAATTCGGCGTTGTAAGATATTCTGCAAATCATCGATAAAAAAATTCCGTTCTTTCTTGCTGACTATAAAACAGGCAAATCCATAAAGTAACGTGCGTTATTCTTCAAAGATGAGAGAGAATACTGGGTGTTTAGTGCTGAGTAGACCTTACTTTCTTATAACTAAGAAAGTAAGCAAAGAAGTTCTGGGAACCTTGCGATGGTTCCCAGACCCTCCGCCCGCAAGTATGTGGCGTCCGCGCCAAATTGCAAAACAGTACTTAATGACATTCGCAAATTGTTTGCGCTCCCGCGATTTAAAAATAGGCAAATCAACTTTACATTTAGCTAAAAATCACTACTGATTTTATTCAAAATGCGAAGCCGTTGCAAAATGTGTGTGTACCGCGAAGCGACGTGTACTTTTCTGCGCAAGAAAAGTACGACCTAAAAAGGAAGAAAACCTACTGCCACTTTGTGGCTTTGCTTCTTTCTTGGCGTCAAGAAAGAACATTAAAATTCTACATCTCTTTTTTAATTTTAAGATGAAGTAAATAGTGTAAAATCGTCAGCTAAAAAGTACACGCTTTTCAATAAAAAGCAATGTCTCTCCCTTATGCCTCTCTACCCCAGCATATACTCCACACCCGCCAGTGCATGTAGGGTAGCGGTGTCGTATACAGCTACCTCACAATCAGCCTGCTTTACCAGTAAGGGTATCTCGGTGCACCCTAGCACCACGCCCTGTATGCCTTCTTCTTTGGTAAGGCGCTCTATTACCTTTAGCACATATTGTTTCGATTCTTCTACTATTGCCCCAAGGCACAATTCATCAAAAATAATGCTGTTTATTTTTTGCCGTTCTTCTGCATTGGGCACTACCACCTGTATTCCCTTTGCCTGTATTTTGCCCTTGTAAAAGTCCTGCTCCATGGTATAGCGGGTGCCCAGCAATGCCACCTTGTTATGCCCGTTTGCCAGCACCGCATCTGCCGTAACCTCTGCAATATGCAATAGGGGCACCGTAATATTTTTTTGCACCTCATCTGCAACCTTGTGCATGGTATTTGTGCATATCAATACGGCCTCGGCCCCCGCGTTTTGCAGGGCAAGCGCCGCATCTGTTAATATGGCGACGCTCTTTTCCCAGTCTCCGGTAGATTGGCACTGCTCAATCTCGTAAAAATCCACACTGTATAACACACAACGGGCAGAGTGCAACCCACCCAGCCGCTCTTTTACCTGCTTGTTTAGTATTTGGTAGTATAACACCGTACTTTCCCAGCTCATTCCGCCAATTAAGCCCAAGGTTTTCATTTATATACTCCCCTTTATTTTGTTATGTGCTATAGCGCTTTGTTGTTGCTTTGGGGTCTATTCCTCGCTGCGGCATTCTTCCCGCACCTGCATCAGTATCTGGCCCAGGCGGTTGCGGCCTTTGCCCGTGCCACCATCGGCCCAATAGCTGTCGTTTTTGGTATGCTCCACCAACATAGCATCCCCTGTGCCAAGCAAATTTTCCCGCACGTCCGGATGCTGCTGTACCTTTGTGCGCACCGCTTGCAGCATCACGCTGTCTTTTACATTTTCCCAGTCTTTACGCAGCGGGTTTTCTCTGCTGCGTCCCATTATTGCGGCATCCATGGGTGTTTTTGCACCGCGCACCTGCTTTTGCAGGGCAGGGCTTGTAAATTTTTGCGCCTGAAAATAATGCTCGGTGGTTTTATACTCGATGCCGTCTATCACCACCGGATGCGCCGAAAAGTTAGAAAAACATCCGTACGCATCGTTTTGGCTGTAAAAATAAATAGTTTGCATTTTGTTATCCTTATTATCTTCGCATACCTGCCACATTGCAAGTAGTGCGTTTTATTGTTTCGTCTTTTTAAAAGGCAGATGCTTTTGCAGGCTGCCATATACTCCAGCCGCGCCCGCCGCAGCCGTTATTATAAACAACGGCCATTGGTTTACAAGCTGGCGATGGTTCGATTCCCACAGCATCATAAATACATAAAACCCCACCAACGCCAAAAAGGGCGCTGTGTTTTGCAGGTAGGCTTTTTTCTTTTTAACAAGGGCAACCACCGCCCCCGCCACACCCAGCACATAAAAGCCAAGATAAACCGCCTGGCTGCTTATATCAAAATACCGCCACAAGCGCCCCACCGGCGTTATAATCTGGTATACAAAGTGCCCGGGGTCATCCGGCATACGCACCAGCAAATAATCCACATTGCCATTGCCGCTGCCAAAGGTGCGGCTGGGTTTGCGGTGCAATAGCTGTAAAAAACCACCCGGCCCCATGTTTTGCAGGCGGCTCTGTATTTCTTCTACTGTTTTTTTGCCCCGCGCGGCTTTGCCGGGTACAGACATGGTAATATCCCACTCGTCGCTGCCACTGTAAGCACCATCGCCGTTTAGCACCATCATAACCCAGTGCGTTATGGGCAAAGATTCGTTTGCAAGCCGCTCTTTATCCCAAATGGTAGCGTGCTTATACCCCTGCGCCGCAAAGTATACCCCGCAAAAGGCTGCGCTGCCCACCAGTACCAAGGCCAAAAGCTGCTTCCATTTGCAACATACCGCCACCTCCAGCACCACTGCCACAGCAGTAATTGCAATGGTGGCTTTTAGCTCTAGCCCAAAGGCGGCCAGCGCGCCCACCGCGGCATACAAAGCAATGCGCACAGGCCAGTAGTTGGTGGTTTTGGCACGCTGGTGGCAGTACAGTATTAGCGGCGGCAAAAAGATTGTGTAGGTGTCTGTATAGGCAATAGAGCTTTGAAAATACACCGGCAAAAAAGCCACCCAAAACAAAAGCGAAAACAGCGCCGCACCCGGCCCAAACGCCCTGTTTAAATACAAAAAGGCAAACAAGATGGCAAGCGCAAAAAGCAGATGCCCCATTACCACAGCCGCCTCGTAAAAACAGGTAAGCCCCAGCCCGTTTAGGGCTGTAAACAAAAGCTGCAATATGGTAAACATGCCCGCATTGTTTGCAAAATGGTGTACATAGTAGGTGTAGGGTTCAAACTCGGCCACATTTGCACCTTTGGTAGCGTACAGCACAGCGCCGTTAAAAACCTCGCCGTAATCGTGGTTTAGCTGCTGCTTTGTGGCAATGCCAACCCACACCTGCACCCCAAACACAAGCAGCATTACAGCGGCCAGCACCCAGTATTTGCGGCGGTATAGCTGTGCCTTAAAACGGCTTGCCAATAGTGCCAGCGCGCCAACCGCCAAAAGCCAGCCCAGCACCAAAACCACCTGCAAAACACGGCGGTACCCAAACGATGTATTAAATAACAATATTTGTACAAAAACACAGCCAAACACAGCCGCATATATTGCCAAAAGCAGCCGTGCAAAGCCGTACTTATTCATTTTATGGTCCTGCATTATTTTCCCCAGTCCGGGCCCCTGCCCGGCATCTTCCCTATTGTTTCCGCTGTCATCCGTTCTCCTCCAGGCGTTTTGGCGCCTGCTTTGCCATGGCGCTATCCTTTGCCACGGCGTTGCACTTTCACCCTCCTCATTTTTACACTTATTGCACCTATGCCTTTATACAAAAATGGCGGCAGCATAGCACCCGCTGTTTTTTGCAACCTACATTTTGCGCTGTAAACACAAAACAGGCAGGTGCTTTTGCACCTGCCCATTTTACCATAATTAAGCCTTGCGTCCAACTTTGTGCGTATTAAAGCCATTTATTATCTTTACTATATGCCCGCTTTTTGGCTTTGTTTGTATTGTCACAGTAATTTAATTCACCCTAGGGTTTTAGCACTGCTCTTTATGGCGGCCCGCATACAAAAACCCTTTGTACACATCGTTAATAATCTCTACCACAAAGGCCAACACTATACAAAACAGTATTAACAAATGCATGTTTTCAAATATCATCATTGGCATTTGCCCATACTGCCAACCGGTAACCGCCGCCAATCCCTCGGTAAGGCCGGTGGCAAAAATTTTACCATCTGCAAACAATGCCACCGCTAAGGCAAGGCCGGTAAGGTTTAGTATAACCGAGGCAAACCCCAGGCGCATTGTGTAACGCCCATAATACAGCTTTACGCTTTCGTATATAATGCTTAGCACTGCCACCAGTACCACCAATACCCATCGGTTTTGCATTACCTGCGCATCCAGCAGCGGTATAAATTTTCCGTTTATATAAAAGCCGCCAAATAGTTGGGGGATAAACAGTACAATCCCTGTAAATATCATACCAAGAACTATGCTTACTACGCTTTCACTTCTGCTTATGCGCTCCTTTTTTTCGGGCACAGGGGGCAGGTTATCAAAAAACTGGCTGTTTTCGTTTTCCCAATCCTCTATGTTTACGGCCTTGTACTGCATAATGGCAAATACAAGCGTAACCGCTCCAAAAGCGCTTAACAAACCACCTACGCAGTTGCCCAACCAAGACAACACCTCTAAATACGCTGCCTGCTCTTTAAAAAACACTATATTTAAAAGCCCTGCTATTGTAAGCCCCACAAATGCTGTAATAAGTACAATTTTAAGCACAAGCCGGTAGTAGGGCATGTAGGCGGGGCCTATAAGCGCCTGCTGTTTATCGGGGCTGTATTTGCCCGCCAGCTCTGCCGGGGGGCCAAGCTCTGCCAGTACCGCTTTTACATCTTCTTCGGTAGGCGGTACCTCTTTGCATCGTTCTTCCAGTATATCTTCAATTAGGCTGCGTAGCTCAAGTTCTATATCTTCCCGCCCTTTTTTAGGCAGATAGCTTGTAACTGCATATATGTAACGGTTTTCTAAGTCTTTCATTTTTCATCCTCCTGCAATATGGTGCTTACACTTTGCACCGTATCCTGCCAATGTTGCTTTAGGCTTGTAAATATCTCTTTACCCAACAGCGTTGTTTGGTAATACTTGCGCGGTTTTGTGCCGCCTGTTTCCCACCGGCTTTCCAGCAGGCCCTGTCCCTCTAACCGCCGCAATAGCGGGTACAGTGTGTTTGCCTCTACCGGTAGCCCGCTTTGCGATAATGCGGTTACCAGGTTATATCCGTACATTGGTTGCTGCAGGCGGCTTAACACACACAGCACAATGGTTCCACGCCGTAGCTCTAATACTTGCCCAGCCAATATTTCTTGTTCCTGCACGTCTCTTCTCCTTTCTACCCTTCACGTCGCACAACAGTGTGTGACGCACACTAACTTAATTGCATTATACTGTGCGCTGCACACTATTGCAAGTGTTTTTTTGATATTTTTTTTAATTTGTAAAAAATATCTGTTATTACGTGTTTTTATTTGCAAATCGAATTTTTTGCACAAAAAACGCAAGCTTTTTACCTTATATTTCGTTTTATTTTTAAATAGTAACTGTTTATTAACACTTTTTTAATGATAACAACGTTAATTTTTGCTTATAATATATACATATGCCTGTTGCAAATGATATTTATTTGCACTAGTATATAAAAGCCGTTCTTAAATATTTTTTAAACAGTGTTTTAATTTTTATGCAGGCAGCCATTTTTGTACGGCAGGGCGTTTATAGTGTGTTTGCACTATACCGCATACCGGCTGCACAAACGCCCTCGGGCGTCCCGTAAAGCCGCACTGGTTTGCGCGGCAGGGTTCAGGAGGTAACACCAAGTTATGAAATTCTCCAAGCAACAGCTCATTCGCATAGGGGTTATTGCCGCCATTGTATTGGCGGTTGCCCTGCTGGTTACCGTGCTGGTTTTGCAAGGTGTAAAAAACAGCGACAGCCATCCCGTTTCTTCTTCCCCTTCTTCAGAGGCTTCGCAGTCCTTTTCTAATGTATCGTCCAGTACATCTTCACAGTCTGTGCCGCAAAACGCATCCAATGCGCAGTCTGGTTCTTCTTCGCATTCCACTTCAAAATCATCTTCGGCCTCTCATTCGGCCTCGCAATCTTCTTCGGCTTCTGCCGGTGCATCCAGCACTTTGCCCCAAAGCTACAGCGTAAGTGTTGCCGCGGGCAACTCATCGCTTAATATTGGTGCCAGCACCAAGGTTACCGTAACCGTGCTTAAAGATGGCAGCCCGGCGCCCGATGGCACCCCCGTGCTTTTTGATGTTTCCAATTCCACCGTGGGCTCGCTTAGCGGCGCCACCCCCACCACCAAAGACGGCATTGCCTCTGCCACATTTTCCGCCAAGGGCGCCGGGCAGGCCACCGTTACCGCCACAGCACAGGGCGTGCAAAGCAGCGGCAGCATTACGGTGGTAAGCACCTATAATTTTAACTTTTCTTCTTCATTTACAGCGCCCTTGCTATATAACACCGGCAGCCCCACCGTCTCGGTTATCATCTCGCAAAACGGCAGCCCGGTATCTCAGGGCACCAAAGTACATTGGAGCGTAGACGGCGGCGGGATTTCTTTGGGACAAACCGTAAGCACCACCAATACCAACGGGCTTGCAAGCATACCCCTTTCTTTTGTAACAGGGTACACGGGCAATACTGTAAGCGCATGGGTAGAGGGCAGCACCCAAAAGGGCACCTTTAGCATTGCTACGCAGGACACTTACGAGATGTCGGCTCTCTCCTCTACAAATGTTGTGCTCTCTCCGCCCAGCACCGCACAGCAAACATTTTCTGTCAGCTTGCTTAAAAACGGCGCCGCCTTTAATGGTGGAACAGTTAAATGGAGCTATGGTGGAGATTTGCCCGGCCGCAACCTGTTTACACTTAGCGACAATCAGTCGATTTCCGGCGCAGACGGCATTGCCTCTATTACCGGCGGCCTTACCTCGCCCGAGGTTGGCACCGCTGTTGTAGAAGCTGTTTTCACTGGCGGCAGCACCTCTGTTAAGGTTAGCTTTAACTTTACTTCTTCTATGCCGGATTAGCCCTTTGCTTTTATAACAGCCTGTTTTTGCCGCACACCGCGGCACTTTATTGTTTATCAATTACAAAACCCTCCCCTAAACAAACGGGGAGGGCTTTTTTTACCGTATTTATGTTTTGTTTTGCCCAGGCTGGGGCGCACTATAGTTTTGCGCCGCTTCTTTAAAACGCCGGATATATTTTTGGGTGGCTTTTTGCGCTATTTTAGATTTGCCGCACATAATATCAAAACCATGAAAACACCCGGGGTACACGTCTATTTCTGCCGGTACACCCGCCTGCTGTAAGTTTTGTATATACTGCTTTGTTTCGTCGCAAAAGGGCTCTATGCTGCCCACATAGGTATAGGTTGGCGGCAGCCCCGCATAGTTTTGCGCCCGCGCGGGCGCAGCATAGGCAGGCACCTGCTTTGTGCCGTACAGGTTGCCAAGGTACATTTGCCATGCCAGTTTATTGGCCTTGCTGTTCCAAACAGGCGCGTCGTTGTTTTGGGCAGAAGGCGTTATCATCCTGTCGTCCAGCATGGGGTAAAAGGGCATTTGGTAGGCAACATTTACCTCTTTTGTATCCCGCGCCATTAGGGTTACGGCGGCGGTAAGGCCCCCGCCCGCGCTTTCTCCTCCCACAAACAAACGGCTATCGTCTATACCCAGTTCCTCGGCATGCTTTTGCATCCACAGCAGGGCATGGTAACAATCGTTGGCGGCCGCGGGGTAAGGCGCATCGATAGACAGGCGGTAATCTGGCGACACCACCACACAGTTTGTTGCCTGCACAAATTTCTCTATAAAACCAAGGTCCTGCTCCGGTATGCCAAGGCCATAGCCTCCGCCGTGTATCCACAAAAGGCCTACCGCGCCGGGGCGGGGTGTTAGCCCCTTGTATACGCATACCCTAAGCTCCGGGTTATCGGGGGTTTGCACCATGTGCTGCACTGCCTGCAATTTGTTGCTTTTTATTATACCGCGCACCTTTGCCAAAATGCTCTGCGCACGGGCAAGGGTTTTTTCGTTTTCAAAAGTAAGCAGCCTGCGCACCAGCATACCTGTGCGGCGCAGCTGCGGGTTTATCATATCGTTGGTTACTTTCATGTGGTAAATCTCCCATATATGCGTTGCTTTATTTACTGTATAGTATTGTACCCAAAGTAGCTGCTGTTTTACAATCATCAATTATTTTAAAAATGATGTTTAAAAAGCAGCCGCCTGCCATACTGTTTTAAAACAGCCCTTTTATACAAAGTTTACCGGCATTATTGCCTGTAAGGCACCAAAAGTTTGCACTTATATAGTATGCCCGCACACTATATAAACGCTGTTGTATAGCTGCATTTATATATAATTTACGATTTGATATTATAATAGAGGTAATACAGTGCATTTTATTTAAACAAACAGGGTGGGCTTTGCCCCGCAACGTGAGGTGGCTGCTATGAATACCCAGCGCAGTGAAATAGAAGAATGCATTAAAACCCTTAAAATAGACCGCAACCGGTTTTTTGAGGTTTCTAAACAATCTTACAGCCAAATTATTGCCGCTATTCAAAACGAATTTGTTGATAAATCCTTTAACTGGAACAAAGAGATACATTGGGCAAACATGGGCCACTTTAAGCCCGGCCTTGCCTGTATTGCCAAAGCCATACAAAATTGGAGCTGGGTAAATAAGCTGCCCCTTATCCTGCCCTCCACCGCCCTGCCGGTGTATGTGCTGTTTGAAGATACCCTTAACCTACAGCCAAAATATTGGCTGTACCAGGCTTGCCCTGCCGAGCTTGTTTTGATTTTAAACGAATGCGCCCTTTGGGGAGATTTTTATATTGTATCCAAAAAGTTTGATTGGCTTATAAGCCTAAACCATCACGATATTTTGTACTGTGTTGGCACAGGGCTAAATACCGAGGCTATAAACAACCTCGACTGATGCCCTGTGTACCTTGCAAAATAATAAACTATGCACCGTGCACAACTTAAAATTTATACCACACGCTATATAAATTAAAAAGGAGATGAGGCTGTGTACGCCCAAGAAACAGCCCGCTTTACCGGTAAGTTAAAAGAGATTTTAGAGTATGAACTTAGCATAGGCAACACCATATGCGAGGCATACACCGGCAACTGGCCCTACCCCAACATCACTGCCATACTACTAAAAAACCCCTTTTCTCCGCCCATATACAAGGGGTTAACCGGCATTACTTTTCGCAATATAAACGACCCCCATTATTGGAAGGCCGAGTACCACGATACCGCCAACAATCTGCTTTTGATATGTAAGTTTGGAGAAAAACCCAATTTTAAAAAACTGTAAAACTGGCGCAAAATACTGCACACCTATACTTACAAAACCCCAGCCCGGCGTTTATTGCGCCGGGCTGGGGTTTTGCTTGCCTATCTATCCATATATACTATATTCTTTTGGGTTTACACCGTTTTCCAGTTTGCAAAAATCACTTCGGCTTCCTGCAAATATTTTAGCGGAATGGTGATGCTGGTGTCGGTTACTGTTTTGTTTTCGTCCCCCACCGGCACCGGGTTACAGCCGCCGCGTGTTACCTCTACCTCGTCCATATGAAATTGATTGCCGCAGTTTTGGCATATCAGCACATCGCCCTCCTGCTGATAATACCCCCTGCCAGAGCTGTAGCATACTTGGCAGGTGTTAAAGGCGGTTCGTATGGTGCCGTCACTTGCTTTTACCGCCAGTACCTCCAACTGGGTTCCATCTACCACCACCGGGTAAAACGAGGCGGTTTCGGTAATATCGGCCAGCGGTATCACCAAGTCGCTGTCGGTTACAGCATCGGCGCGGGGCACCTGCACCTGCTGTGTGCTTTGGGGCAGGGTACTTTGGGTTGGGTCTGCCTTGTTTTTAGAAAGGCTAGCCATGGCAACTACCATTACAGCCAACACTGCCACAGCGCCCACCCCTTTTAACAATAGGCCAAGCAGGCGGCTTTTGGCTTTGGGCTGTTTATTGGCCTGCCGTTCGGCTTGTCTTCTTTCGTCACGTTGTTGGTTTGCCATACAGTATTCTCCTTTGGCGGGGCCTGTATGCCCCTGTTTATGGTTTGTACCGCATATTTTTACGCAAAATCCTCGTTTAAACCAATGCATTTATTGTTTAGCGGCAGCAGGCAGGTACCCACGCCGTAGCCGGTGCGCTAACGCTTTCGGCTGTTTGGTCTACCGTGCCGTCTGGGTTTGCCACGGTTATAAAACTGCGTATCATCCCCATCCAGCAGGTGTAGCTAAAGGTGCCGCTTTTATCGGGTGTAAACTCAATTACGGTATCGCCCAGTGCAAGGCTTTGCTGCAAGCCGTACTGGGGCACTATAATGCTGTTGTTGCAGCCGTTTAGGCTTCCCTTTTCGGCGTGTATGGTCCACCGCACAGGCACGCCTGCCTTTACGGTAATGGGCTGGTAGGTGCCCGGCTCCAACTGGGTGGTTACCTCCTGCACGCCATCGGCGGCTATATAGGCCGTGGTGCCGTTAGTGTTGGCCAAAAGCGGTATGCCCACGCCCGAAAGTGCCAGCCCGTTGCTAAACATAGAAACCCCAAGCACAATTACCAATGCCGCGCCCGCCGTCATAATGGTGCGGGTAAATTTTTTGCTTAAAAGGCCGCCCAGCGCCCCCAGCCCAAACATAAGCGGCACCGTGCCAAGGCTAAACACCAACATGGCAAGCGCCCCTTTAACGGGGTCTCCGGTAGAAAGCGCGTATAGCTGCATAGCCTGCAACGGCCCGCAGGGCATAAGCCCGTTTAGCAGGCCCATATAAAACGGGCTGCTGCTTTGTTTTTCGCTGTTGATTTTTTGGGCAAATATTTTGGGCATGCGCAGGTTAAGCTTGCGCAAAAAGGGGAACACATCTAGCATGTTAAGCCCCATAATTACCATAAATACGCCCGCGGCAAGCTGTACAATGCCCTTTGCCGTGCCCGAAAGGCTGATGACGCTGCCAATGCCGCCCACAGCCGCGCCAATTACCGTGTAAGAAAGTACCCGCCCCGCATTGTACAGTGCGCTGGGGCGCACACTGGCAAAACGGCCCGCTTCTTCGGCTTTTGCCGCCTGCGGAATGCACTGGCTAAGGTTGATGCCCCCGCACATGCCCACACAATGTACCGAGGTAATAACCCCTATTATAAGCAGCATGCCATACCCCATGCCCTGCTGTGCCACAGGGAAGGCGTTTAGCAGGGTACCAACCCCAAAATACTGCATTAGCACAAACAGCGCCAGCAGTATTATTACAATGCCAAGCGCCTTGGTGATAGACCCTTTGCCGCCCTTTTGGGGTGCGTCTGCCAGCACGGTATAATCCAGCTCTTCTACCACCGCGGCTATTTGGGGCAGCTTTATAAGGTTTGGGTCGTACTCTATTTGCGCCATCCCTTTGTTATAGCTTACCGCCGCCGTTACTATGCCCTTGGTATGCTGCAAGGCATCCTCTATTTTGTTTGCGCAGTTTACACAGGTCATGTTGCCTATGTGCATCAGCGTTTGTTTGGTTTCTTGTGCTTGTTTGCCCATGTGCACCCCCATAAACTAAAAAATATACCCAAGTATACTCAACTGCGGCCCCCGTGTCTATACACTATTTTTATATGCAGTGTTTATGGCTACAGGTGGCTTTAGCGCCGACCTCACCGCTCTTTTGCGCTTTTGCTGCCGATAAGTAAAAAACATTGATTTATCTAGCATTTTATTTATATATTTCCACGGGGTTTATGCCCTGCATACCGCATTTTCATGCCGTGGTTTTGCCCATGCCCCTTTACCCTTGTTCTGCTGCTTGCCACCTGTGCCCCTACCGCAATCACCCAAAAGCATCAATCCAACAGATAAAAGCACAAATTTATGTGTATTATTCAGTGCTCCACTCTTTACAATGCAGCCCAATCACACTGCCCTTTTTACCGCAAAGGCCTGCCGCCCCTGTGCACCCACTGGTGCGCCATTGGCGGCAGGCTTATTATTCTGTTGGCTGTGCTGTGGCGGGGGCTTACTCTATTACGCCGCCCTCTACCACAACAGAGTCTGGCGCTACGGTGTCGCCGTATACCGGCAGCAGGGTTGCGTCATATGCAGCGTGGAAAAAGTTTTCTTTGCCAAGGGTTTCAATCTCGTCATTCAGCCATTTTAGCAGTTCGGCATCGCCCTTTTGTACGGCGGGGGCAATGGCATCTAAGCTGCCCAAAGACTCTATGCCTACGGTAAAGCCCGCGTTTTCAATTGCCCACGCAAATACCAATGTATTGTCGTGCGCCAATGCTGCGCCGCGTCCGTCTTTTAGGGCGTTAAAAGCTTCGGTGTTTTGGTCAAACTTCAGCAACTCAATGTCGGGGTAATTTTCGGTAAAGTAGGTTTCGGCAGTGGTACCCTTGTTTACAATTAGGGTTTTACCCTTTAGCTGCTCTACGTCGGTAATTACCTCGCCCTCGGGCGATACCACGCCCAAAGCCACCTTCATGTAAGGCAGTGCAAAATCTACCTTTTCGCTGCGCTCGGGGGTAACGGTAAAGTTTGCCAGTATAATATCCACCTTGCCAGATTCAAGATATTCTACACGGCTGGCGGCTTCTACCAATACAAACTCTACTTTGGTTTCGTCGCCCAGCAGGTCTTTGGCAATCCGCTTTGCAAAGTACACATCGTACCCTTGGTTATCGCCGTTTTCGTCTACGTATCCAAAGGGGGGCTTATCGCTAAATACGCCAATGCGTACAACGCCCGCTTTTTTAATGCGGTCTAAAGAAGACTCGCTTGCTTTTTGCCCGCAGGCTGCCAGCGAAGCAAATACAAGGGTAAATACGGCCAGCAGGGCCAGTGTTTTAAGCAATCTTTTCATGTGGGTGTATACTCCTCTTTTTTGTATGCAGCCTTTTTGCCGCATAAGCTTTTTGTAAATATGCCGCAGAACCCTCGCCGCCTTTTGGTGCAAAACCACCTGCATGGGTATGGGCACAGTCTGCCTTTTGCAAATCATCCGGGTATGGCTTGCTTTGGGCGGGCGGTGCCTATGCCCCTGCCTGCCTTTTTGCGTTTAGTGGGCGGCATGCCGGGCGGGTTCAAACTCAAATATATTCAAAAATTCTTGCGCACGGCGGGTTTTGGGAGAGGTAAAAAACCCATCCGGTTTTGCCACCTCTACAATCTCGCCTGCATCCATAAACACAACACGGTCTGCAATGCTGCGGGCAAACTGCATTTCGTGGGTTACAATCAGCATGGTCATGCCCTCTTTTGCAAGCCCCAGCATTACGTCCAGTACCTCGCGCACCATCTCAGGGTCTAGCGCGGCGGTCACTTCGTCAAACAGCATCAGCTGGGGCTGCATCATCAGCGCGCGTACAATGGCAACGCGCTGCTTTTGCCCGCCAGAAAGCTGGCGCGGGTAGGCATCCTTTTTTTCATACAATCCTACCCTGCGCAGCAGTTCTTCGGCCATTTGGGTAGCCTCCTGCTTTGTGCGCTTTTGTACCTTTAACGGGCCCAGCAGTATGTTGCCCATCACTGTCATGTGTGCAAACAGCTCGTAGTTCTGAAAAACCATTCCCACGCGCTGGCGCACCTCGGTCCATTTGGTGCCCGGGCCGGTAATCTCCTGTCCGCCCAGCCATATGCTGCCGGCCTGGATACCCTCCAGCCCGTTGATACATCGCAGCAGGGTGCTTTTACCGCATCCGCTGGGGCCAAGCACCACAACAACCTCGCCCGGCGTTACCGCCAGGTTTACGTTGCGCAGGGCTTCTACCCCATCGTAGGCTTTTTGTACATCGTTTATTGTAAGCAGGGATTCCTGCGGCATATCCAGCGCTCCTAACTTTGCCACTTGGCCTCTAATTTTTTAGAAAATACTGAAAGTGGCCAGCATATAATAAAGTACAAAACAAATATGGTACCGTACACCGTAAGCGGGGCCGAGGGATTGGATAATATAGACGCCTCTATAATTTGCTGCCCCACCTTTAAAAGCTCTACCACATTAATAAGCACCACAAGCGAGGTGGTTTTTACCATGCGGGTTGCAAGGTTAATGGCGGCGGGCAGCATCCGCCGCACCGCCTGCGGCACAATTACGTACTGCTGCAATTGCGCGGGGGTAAGGCCAAGGGCCTGCCCGCTTTCAAACTGGTGCTTTGGCAGGCTTGTAACCGCGCCGCGCACTATATCGCCCATTTCGGCAGTGCCCCACAGGGTAAACACCAGTATGGCCACCACTTCGCTATCTAAATGTATGCTTAGCAGCTTTGGCACCCCAAAATAAAACACAAACAACCATACCAGTACCGGCACAATGCGCATGGCTTCTAAGTAAAAAAGCCCTACTGCTTTTACCACCCGGCTGCGCCCTGCCAAGGCAAGCCCAAACAAAACGCCCAAAATGGCCGAAAACCCCACCGATACCAGCGCTATGCGCACCGTTACCCACAGCCCCTGCAACAGCCGCAGTATATACGGCCATTGCAAAAACACGCTACTGCCCAAGCCCTGCATACCGCAGCCTCCTTTCGGCAAACCGCACCAGCAGCGATACCGGCAGCAGTATAATCAGGTATGCCGTTACCAGCATAAAAAGCGCCTCGTTGGTTTTGTAGTACATGCCAATCAAATCTTTTGCAACAAACATTAAATCGGCCAGTGCCACCACACTTACAAGGCTGGTTTCTTTTATTAAAAATATGGCGTTTGCGCCCAGCGCCGGCATTGCAACCCCCAGCGCCTGCGGCAGTAACACATACCACATTACCTGCCCGCCCGTAAGCCCTATGCTTTGGGCGGCTTCTTTTTGGCCTTTGTCTATGGCTTCCAACCCGCCGCGCAGGGCCTCGGCCATATAACTGCCGCCCAAAAAGGTAAGCCCAATAACGGCGCAGGTGTAAGATTGTAGCTTAATGCCAAGCTGCGGCAGCGCAAAGTACAAAAAAAACAACTGGATTAAAAGCGGCGTATTGCGAGAAATCTGTATGTACACCCGCACAATACTGCGGGCTACCGGCACACGATAATACTGTACAAAGCTGCATATTGCCCCCACTATTACCGAAAGCAGAATGCCCCAAAATGCCAGTTGCAGGGTAAGCCATGCGGCCTGCGCATACATGGGCGTGTATTTTGCAATAAAGCCAAAATCCAACCAAATTCCTTCTTTCTGCATAGGGTTTGTTAAAATCAATATTTTATCCGCACCGGCGGAAGAGGGTTGCTGCCTGTTTGCCTTTTGGTGGTATAAGCCACAAACGAAAAAGAAAGGGAGGGAAAGACAGGAGAAAGGAGGTTAAACAGGATATAAAGCACTGCCGCCGGGGGTACGCTTTGCGACAAGGAGACCCGGCGGCAAATTACCAAAAGCAAACAAACAACACAGCCCTCTGCAAAAGAAAGCGTACCAGCCGCCCTCTTCCGCCTTACGGACAAAACAAAAAGGCAGAAAGCAATGCTTCCTGCCTGTGGCCGGCTCGTATCAGCAGGGCGTTAGCCTTGCCAAAGGGGCGGCTGGGCGCACATTGGCAATCCCGCCGGGCGGGCTGCTGTGCAGAAGCAAGAAAGCAGTAAAACAACACATATGCCGCGTACACATGGTACTGCGCATACAGGCGGTAGGTCTTTGCATTATAGCTGCCACGGCAAGCGCCCCTTTCGTGTATTTCCTAGTTAATTTGTATGAATACTGGGATATGGAGAAAGTATAACTTTGCCATCCCCTGTTGTCAACCCCAAAACCCAAAAAGAATGCCTGCTTTTATTTAAGCGGTACCAACTTTTGCAAAATATAAACGCCAAGGCATTTTTTATTACTGCTTTGGTTTTTTAAAAAAATTCTTACTCCTCCTTTTGCAATTGCTGCAAATGAGCATTTTTTTGCGGCGACCTTGGCAGGTTGTATGCGGTGACACTCCCCTGCTATGCAGGAATATCTGTTTGCCACGTGCAGGTAAAACCGGCTTTTAATCCCCTAAAAGCGCCTGTATAAAGCCGCCTGTAAGCCTGCGCGGTTGCTTTTGCATGCTATAATAATAGAAACGATAAGCCCGTATATCTTTACAAAAGAAACGGAGGGACGAATGAGCAACAAACCAATTCGATTTGGCATTGGCTTTGCCACCGGACGCAAAAACTTTAAAAAAGTGCTTAACTCTTATATTTTTAACTGGAAAGAAAGCCCCGCAGCGCAAAGGGAAAATGTAACCCTTAGCCTGTTTGTGGCATATGACCTTGATTATTCGGGTACCAGCTCTACCGATTACACCAACCTTACCCAAGAAGCGGTAGACGAACTGGAAGAAATTGTTTTTTTAGGGGCAAAGGCCGTTAAAAAAACAAGCGACTCTTTAATAGAAAGCGGCATGCTTACCCCGCGCGAAGCAAAATTGATGTTTGGCACAGGCTATGCCGCTAAGCGGAACACCATTTTGTACAGCGCCATTCAAAACCAAATGGATTATCTGCTGTTTTTGGATGATGACGAATACCCGGTAGCGGTTACCAACAACCACGGCACCGCCCTGTGGAGCGGCCAATACGTGTTGCCCCATCATTTGGCACATATACAGGATGCTGATATTACCAACGGATACCACTGCGGGTATATTTCTCCTATTCCGCAAATAAATTACGACGAAAAACTGCAAAAGCAAACTTTTCGCCGTTTTATAGAGGCCATTAGCAACGAGGTGGTAACGTGGGACTCTGTAGAGAGGATTATGGCAAACGGCGGGGTTACTTATGCCGACACCACTATTCTTACACAGCAGCAACTGCAAAGCGTACCGTTAGAAAACAGCTGTAAATTTATCACCGGCGGCAACCTGTGCATCAACCTTACCCAGCCACTGCGCACCTTCCCCTTTTATAACCCGCCCGGCGCACGTGGTGAAGATACCTTTTTAAGCACCCTGCTTGCACAGCATGAGGTAGTGCGTATTCCCTGCTATGCTTTTCACGATGGGTTTTCTGCCTACAAGCATTTGTTAGACGGTGTACTGCCCACCCAGTTAAGCGCCATTGCGGGCAAGTCTAACTCTATAACCACCCGCTTTTACAATGCCTGTGTTGGTTGGGTGCGCTACAAGCCCCTGTTAATGTACCTTACCCAGCCCCATTTATTTGAGCAGCAAACCCAACAGATACGAGAAGATTTACAGGCCACCCTGCCCATGGTAAGCGCCTATTTTAATAAGCCCGAGTTTAATACAATTTTAGACGAATTTAATAAATACGTTAAAAACGTAAAAAGCCACGCCAAAAACTTTAATTTGGCGCAGCAGGTGTGGGCAAAGCTGATGGCAGATGAAAACCTTTATATTTAATTTGTTTTTATATCTTGAATATCCAGAATTTCTCTATATCCTAACTAAAATGTAGAGACTTACTGTTTTTATCTGAAACTCAAAAAATCAAACTCCAAGACTGCATATACTTTTTCTAGGTCGTACTTTTCTTGCGCAAAAAAGTACCACCTAAAGATGTGGAAATTCAATATACTTTCTTATGACTAAGAAAGTATACAAACCGCGAAGCGGCGTGCGGTTTTACGAAGTAAAACGCCGGGTAGTATCCGGCGAGTATTGCGCTGGGAACCTTGCGATGGTTCCCACACCTTCCGCCCGCAATTATGATGCGTCCACGCCAATTTGCAAAACAGTACTTAATGAAATTCGCAAATTGTTTGCGCTCCCGCGATTAGGAATTAAGAACAAAGAGACCTTTAACTTTATCTATTTATTAAGATTTATTAAATTTGAAACTCTCTTTATTTCAAGGATGATGTTGACTATTTGCGCCGATTTTATTCAAAATGCGGAGCCGTTGCAAAACACGTATGTCATTATGAATTGTTGAGTGTTTTGCAGGCGAAGCAACATAATGCGGCTGGGGGTCTGGGGGTATCCGCAATAACCCCCAGAACTTCTTTGCTTACTTTCTTAGTTATAAGAAAGTAAGGTCTATTCTCTATAAAGCTACACTCCCTCTCTTTTGAAAAAAGCACACGCCGATTCGCGGTCTCGCCGATGAGCAAGTCGGCGTTTTGCTTCGCAAAAACGCCCTGCCGCTTCGCGGTTTTCGCTCTTTCCTACGCAACAAATGAATGGTATACTCAACCATACGCCTTCTCTAAATTAAGGCATATTATTTTTTTATCAATAACAGGAGAAAAGTGCATGAGTGAGTTTAGTTCGTTTTATTTGCAAGTAAATATTAAAAAAGAGGATTTACAAAAAGTGTTATCCGAAAAAACCAGAAACATCGAAGATTATTCGGATTGGAAAGAATGGTTTTCAGCTAAACAAAGAATATATGGGGATCCAGCCAAGTTTTTAGAGAATTATGGCTATCGCTTTGCTGACACAATAAATAATGAAATAAAGCTCCAGACAGAACATGCAGTATATCATCAAGAAAAGCAACTGCTTATTTTAGATAATATTAATATTGGTGAAAGCTTTGAAGTTTTTATGCAGTATTTAATTGTTTTTCGAATATTTGGCGAGTATGCCATCCCTAAATCAGAGAATAATTTCATGGTAATTTATCCATATTGGTGGGGAGACAGAGAAAAGGT
The DNA here is from genome assembly GCA_047972265.1 of Oscillospiraceae bacterium. Lineage (GTDB taxonomy): Bacteria > Bacillota > Clostridia > Oscillospirales > Ruminococcaceae > JAAYCI01. The sequence continues at coordinate 23,346 of JBKEAM010000013.1, forward strand.
CAATGAATTTGCTGACGCTTATATTGAGTTTAACGACCAAAAAAGCTTTCTGAAAGATGATCTTAAGCAGCAAAATATGGAGATAGCTACCAATTATTTTAATGAACATGCAGAAGAATTTGCTCAAGAATTTTATGACAAATATGGAAGCTTTTGATGAAGATACAGATGACTTTAATGAAATGCTTTTATACATTAAAAATCGTGGGGCAAATCATGTCATTCTATAGTGTTCTGGCTGCAACCCCCACATGAATGTGATTGCCATTTGCATAAAAAGCAACATCTTGTAGAATGCCTTTTAACAAAATCAAACATTGCTATTTTGCAGTTTTGGTAAATTGCCTTATTGTGTCTTAAAAAAAGATTTCGTTTTCCTCTTCTAACTTTATACTATTTCTTACTCTTTAACCAAAAGAGGTTACTCATGTACACCATCCACCATACCCCCTGCCCAAACCCAGCCCTTGCCGCACGGCTTACGCAGGTGTGGCAGTCTTCTGTGCGCGCCACCCATACCTTTTTAACCGAAGAAAACATACTGCGTATACAGGGGCAGGTGCAGCAAATGCTGCCCGCATGCCAGCAACTGTATACTGTGCGGGATGATGCCGGAGCCGAAGTTGCCTTTTTAGGGATGGATGCCCAAAAGATAGAAATGCTGTTTGTAGATGCCGCACATTGTGGCAGGGGCATTGGTAAAATGCTGCTGCAATATGCTCTGCATACTCTTGGCGCAACCGCCGTGGATGTGAACGAGCAAAACCCCGAGACCGCAGGCTTTTATGCCCACTTTGGCTTTGTGGTGTATGCCAAAAGCCCCGACGATGGGCAGGGCAACCCTTTCCCTATTTTGCATATGCGCCTGCCTACTTAAAAGTATTTTTCACCAATTTTTCTTTGTACTCTCTTTTATTTTATGGTAAAATAAATATGCTTATTTTTATCGTATGTTCGATATTTTACAAATTTAAAGGAGACTGTTTATGGACAGCAACGCCGTTATGATTGTAAAAAATGTATGTATCGCTTTTATTGCACTTGGCTCTATCGCATGGCTGGTGCTTAGCAATGCATGGTGGTGGAACAAAGAACCCTCGTAACACAGTATTTTATTGTTTACACCTGCCACTTTTATTTGCTTTGTTTAAAAGTAAGCGCCGCTCTTTGCATCGGCAAAGCCTATGCTCCCTTTTATAACGCACAAGGGGAATCACTTTTTGTGGTTTTGACGGGGTTGCTTTTTGCGCCGCTTTATTCACATTGTTTGTACAAAAATTGTTATAAAAAAGCAGGCTGCCGTGTTTTACCGGTTGCCTGCTTTTATGTGTATCTATGCGTTTTATGGTATACTCATTTTACATGATATACTTGTTTGGCACCATACCCGCCAAACAGCCCGCTAAGCTGCAATTTTTGTAAAGAATTGGGGTGCATTGCAATGGAAACAGATTCTTCTTTAAACAATACCCTTTGGATTACCACTCAGTTTGCCGCTGTAAAACTGGATATAAGCGCCACCTCTGATACTTTTAAGCCTATGGCAGAGGTTTTATTGCCTCCCTTTTTGCGCCTGCTGCAAAGCCTTTGCGCTTTAGAGCAAGAGGTTTACGACCGTATGCAGGTACTAAAAGCAAAGCGAGACGCCAAAGGCTTGCCCACCCACCAATCGCCCGAGGGCAGCCGGGAACTGTGGGACGAATACAAAACCCGCTACCGGCAAATGGTACCCCTATGGCAACCCAAAAGCTGCTTTCTCGTATTATTGCGGGCTCCTTTTGCAACCCGCCCCAATACGGCTATATAAATACCGGCTGCACCCTGCATTTTATTATGAAAAGCGCCGCCCGCGCCACGGTAGAAATGCACTATATCCATGGGATACAGCTAAAGCACCAGTTTGTGCTGCGCAGCACAGAGGACGGCTGGAAAATAGACAGCAAAAAATACGGCTTTAAAGGCGAAACCACATGGTATATAGATAGTATTTAACTCCCGTATACTTACCCTAAATAATGCAAAAGCGCCTCATCCACAAAGATGAGGCGCTTTTTAATTTACCAATAACCCAATGCATTACATTGTCTTTATTTAGGCTTTGTATCTTCCTCTGGCTTGTGCGGTATTTCATTTGCATGCCCGTTTTCTGCTTGGGGTATAACAGCCTCATCGGCCTGTATATGAGGCTGCACAGGCGGTTCCCCGTACTGCATGGGGGCAGGTTGCCCATATGGCCCCGGCACAGGCGGATAAGCGCCCGGCGCGTAATACATTGGCTGAGGTTGTGGTACGGGCGGCGGCAGCGAGGCCTTGGCAGAAAAGGTGCCAAACTTCTTTTTATACAGCACCACATACGTGGCAAATATAGCCACCCCCAAAATGGTGGTAAAAATGGTGCCCTCTACCCCAAACTGCCCGCCAGAAAGATAATCCAGCCCCTGCAATACAGGGTGGAATATACTGCCCCCAAACTCTCCGCCAGACACCGATATGCCCAAAATATTGCCCATCATAAAATTCCATAAAGAGTGCGCCGCAAAAGCAGGCCAGGGAGATTGATGGTAGTACATCATAATGCCAAACACCAGCCCGGCCAAAAACAGGTTGAACAGGGGCAGGGCCTTTATGCCGGGGTTTGCCAAATGCAGGGCAGAGAAGATAAGCGAGGTTACTGCCACCGAGGGCAAAATGCCTATTTTACGCCCCAGCGTTACCATTAGCACACTGCGGCACAGCAATTCTTCTGCCGCACCCTGAAAAAGAAAGAATGCCAAGTACAGCAAAACATTGCCCACTACAGCCGGAGATACCACGGCGCTTTGCCAAAAATTGTTTTGCCCCGTAACGGCTATGCTTATTAAGCTGGGGATGCTTACCGCCACAGCCCCGCCCAACGCGCCCGCCAAATACTGAGCCCTTCTCGAAATGGAAGACACGCCATCAATCGTGTATACTGAAAGAAGGAGGCCAAAAAGCATGTCAAACAAATCAAGAAAAGGTGTAGCTCCACCGCGTTACGATGAAGC
>JBKEAM010000017.1:0-9358 GCA_047972265.1 Oscillospiraceae bacterium
CAAAATCAAAATCGCTCCATACTTCTACAACACAACCACTACGACCATCTTTTAACAATATCGTATCATATTGATCAATTTTAAGTTTCACTATAAAAACACCTTTATAAATATAGATGCAAGACATTTTGCAGGGCAATAAAAACCAAGCACTTTTACCGCCCCGCAGGCAATGAGGTGCGGTAAAAGTGCCTTTGCACAAACAAATGTGATAGGGGCTTAGGTCCTTAGTATTTTTTCCATCGCTTTGCCTTTTGCCAGCTCGTCAATCAGCTTGTCCAAGTAGCGTATTTGTTGCATCAGTTCATCTTCAATTTCTTCTACACGGTATCCGCAAATAACCCCTGTAATAAGCGAAGCATTGGGGTTTATTTGTGGGGCCTGTGCAAAAAAATCCTCTACGGTGGTTTCGTCATCCAACTGTTTTTGCAGGGCGGCTTGGGTATATCCGGTTAGCCAAAAAATAATTTGGTCTACCTCTTGCTTGGTGCGGCCTTTTTTTTCTGCTTTTACTATATAAAGGGGATAAATGGTGGAAAAAGGCATTTTAAAAATACGCGTATTCTTCATATGCGGTTTCCTTTCATACACTATTAGGCTTTAAAACCGCCTGCTATACAAAACTGCGTTTTGTTGTTGCTATGCCATTAAACAAGCGGCTTATATGTTTACTATAACACAGCCGCAGCCGGTGAAACAGTGGCAAAAGTACTAAAAATATTTGTGGGTTGCCGCCGGGTGTATTTTTGAATAAAACGGGTTTTTTACAAAATGATAAGGGCAACAGTATATGCAACTCTTCAATCCACGCTCCCCGTGTGGGGAGCGACTTTTTTCCCGGAGTTTTTGCGATTGTTGTCACGCTATTTCAATCCACGCTCCCCGTGTGGGGAGCGACGGATTCTGGCTCTTTTTTATTTGGAGGAATCATATTTCAATCCACGCTCTCCGTGTGGGGAGCGACTTGGCTTTTTTAATTGCTCCGGCATTCGCAATCATATTTCAATCCACGCTCTCCGTGTGGGGAGCGACAGCAAATATACACATATTTTATGATGAAAATAGTGGGATTTGCATAGTTTTATACTTGCCTATTATATTTTAGGAAGAAAAAGAACAAAAATAGCCTTGAATCAGTTATCAAAACACAAAAAAGATGGTGCGAACCTCCCGGGGATTTTATGTTTGCTTGTACTTCGCACTACACCATTAATACGCCTTCAGGTTGGTAGCTGGGTTTTGTACCTATATGCTCTATTTTTGTTTCATAATTTTTACCAAGGCAATAAAACCGCAGGCTATCTTTTTCAGGATCTATAATGGTGGCTAACTTGTGCTTTAAAACTTTAAGCTGAGCAGCATCCAACAAACATTCAAAAATACTGTTTTGTACACGCTGCCCGTGGTTTACACATTGTTTTGCAATCAACCGCAAGCGGCGGCGTCCGCCGGAGTCTTCAGTATTTACGTCATAGGTTATAAGCACCAGCATATGTTTACCTACTTCCACAAAAAAGGGGGATACCCATCTAAATCGTCTCGTAAATATCTTGCCAGCAGCAGTGCCTGAATATATGGCACAAGACCCCAATGGATTTTCTCTTTTAAATACGGATGCGTGATAGTGTCTCGCTTACGCTCTTGCCAAGCTTTAATCAATTTTTTGCGGCCATCGCTTGTTAAAATAACGGCTCCGCTTTCCCTGTCCGCAAAGTCTTGCCCGTTTACAATTTTGTTGTTGATAAGGGTAATAACAAAACGGTCTGCCATGCATGCGCGTAGTTCTTCCATTAAATCGAGGGCAAGGGAGTAACGCCCGGGCCGGTCTCGATGTAAAAAACCGACAAAAGAATCTAGCCCGCAAGCCTCTAATGCGGCGGCACAATCGTTTGCAAGCAATGCGTATGCAAACGAAAGCAAGGCATTTACTTTATCTAGCGGAGGGCGACGATTGCGGCCCCGAAAATAAAAATCGTCTTTATTGCTCAAAATCATTTCGTCTAGTGCCGAAAAATAGACAGCTGCGGTTTCACCCTCAAGGCCGCGCAAACGCTCTAAGTCTTCGGTGTCTTTTATTTGCGGCAATGCATTTTGCAAAAGGGAAGATGCGTTTTGCAACTTTTGGGTATCCACCCGCAAAGCATTGTCGCGCATGGTTCGTTCTATGCTCCACCGAGAGTTATATACTTTGCCAAATATCATGTTGCGGGCTATACGGCAGCTAGAGGAAATATCATCCGCTATACGGTACTGGGTTCTTCTTAAAAGAACATTGCCGCTGGCCTCCCCTGTTGTTCGCGCTAAAAAACGGCCGTTGGGAGAGAAAAAACACAGGTTGATATTTTGTTTTGCACAAGCCCCCATTAAAGCAGGGCTTGCGCCGGGGTAGGTGAAGGTAACAATATTTTCCAGCGTATGCAGAGGGAAGCGCGCCATCTCGTTGCCGCCCTGTTGAACCACTACATTTTCGCCTTCAAGGCTGGTATAAGCGTCGGCAGTGGTAACAAAAAGTGTGTTCAAAAGCTTTCTCACAGGCTGTCCTCCAGATACTGCTTAACCGGCTGCCTTTTTATAAGGCTGGGCAGGCAAAGCTCTTTAAGAGAGCATGCATTGCACGCTTTTGTGGGTTTTACCTTTGGCGTATATCCGCGGGCATACAGCTGGTGCATTTCTGCCAGTGCGCTTTTTACCTCTTGGCGAAGTTCATTTGTAAATTCTACCGGTACACGGCGCTTGGTTTTGCCATAAAACAAAGCGCCGTGGGGTATGGTACAACACAACATTTCTTCTAAGCAGATAGCTTGCCCGCAAAGCAGGGCAGCGTCGCAGTTGTTCTCTTTTGGTTCGCCATTTTTATACTCCACCGGAAAGGGCATCCACATGCCCTCCCAGCCATGGATGGGAACCCCGGCGCTATTGCTGTGAAATTCTACCACATCACATTTGCCCGAAACACCCATGGAGCGGGAAAAGATATCCATACCGCGCGATACAATTGTGTTGCCCCGCTTTTCGGTAAAGGATTCATCATGGGTGCGCTCGTGCATTAGTTGGCCGCTTACGGTGCGCAGGTTTTCGGCCCAAAGGGATTCGATGTGGATAAGGGCCCATTGCCGCCTGCAAAAAAGAAAATGCTGTAAGCCCGACAGCATGAGGAATTCATCCTGTGTATATCCATCTATACCCGTTGTGTGCATGATACGCCTTCGGGAATGGCAGCCTCGTTTACGGTAACAGTGTAATCGATGTAGCTGCGTGCCACCGCTACATCCGGTTTGCGGATTATGCTTACCGTATCAAACAACTTGTGGGCGGGGGCATTGCCGAGCTCAGAGTCGTGTTTAAATATGATCAAACTGCGAACAGCCATTTTACCCCGGGCGGCAGAATGGTCGTGCTCGAACATATTAAAAATAGCATCCCACAGTAGTTCTAAATCACTTTCAGAAAATCCGGTGGTTTTACGGGCAAGATTGGCAGAGATATAACCCTCGCAGCGATATAAACCGTATGGAACGATGTACTTGCGTCCCATTTTGGTGCCTTTTTTTTCGGCATCTGCTTCGGTGGTGATGGCAACACGGGTAATGGTAACCTCCTGCGGAATAACAGGCTCTACCGAGCGGGCAAATCCAAGCTGTACTGGGCCGCGTACCTGGCCGCAGTTGAGGGCGGCTTTTACAAAAGTAGTCATTACAGCGCCAAAAGTGCGAATATCATAAAAGTTTTGACACATATAATCGCGTATTTCTGCATCAAGATTTTTATTGGCTTTTTTCTTTTCTTTTATAGAGCTTTCATCTACATCTAATGCGGCATAGGCCTCTGCATCGCTGCGGTTTAGGGGTACACCATCTTTGATATAAATGCGAAAACCTTTTTCGTCTTCTCGTACGGTTTCAACCTAGTTGCGTATTTTACGCTTTAAGCAAACGTCGGTAACAAGGCCAAGGTTGGTTTCGGGGTCTATACGGGGCATGTTGCCGGCGTCGGGGTCACCGTTTGGGTTGCCATTTTCTACATCAAATAAACCTACAAATTCGTACCGGTTTTTAATAGGTTCAGACATTGTTGTTTTCCTCCTCTGTTGTTTGGGTGGTGTTTTTCTTTTGGTAGCGTTTTTGTGTTTGATGGTAATAACCTAATTGAAAAATGCCCTGTTCGGTAAGGTTGTGATGTGCAGGATAGCTTTGAGTGATAAGTGCGGTCAATTCACCAATTTGTTTGGAATAGTAGGTTTTTATACCGCCATCTAATTTGCGCAAATGCTTATCACACAGGTTCATGACCATAGGGAAAATGGCAGCAGGGGTTGCGCAGGCAGAAGAAAAATACTTGTCTTTAATGCTGTTTACACCGCTTGCCCTGTTTTGCACTTCTTCTAAAACTGCAAACAGACGCCCCAACACGTAGGGCTGGTAGGTTGTTTGTTCGTTTAGTTCCACTGTTAATGCCTCCTCATATTGTTTATAGTTGGTGTTCTTTAAAAGATAAGCTTTAATAATGGCGGCACGCCCCTGTGTAATAGTACGCTCGGCGCGTATACGCAACTGTGTTTGCTGGTACAGAGTTGCGGGGTAGCGCCCGCCAGTAAGGATGGCCCTAAGCGTATCGCCGGCCATTTGAGGTGCAGGTGTTTTATCAGTGGCCTTTTGGTTAACTGTCTCCCGCAACAGCGCCCAAAGGGGAATGTTTTTAAACTTGCTGCGGCCATCAGACACGATTTGCAGACGATTATAGTGCTCTTGCAGATGCTGTATCATATTGCCAAAGCTGTCTCGCAAAAAGAAACGTACCGAAAGGCGCGCGGCGTTGGGCGCAAGTGCCAGTACATAAAATCGATTGCCCGATTGTAGTGGGATATTATCCCAGCTTGCGGATTCTCCGCGGGCAATTTTATTCATCAGTGCATCCAGGTCGTTATCCGAAATAGTGCTTTCGTCATTGTCTAAATAGCAGGAAAACGCATCCTGATATACTTCTTCGCCATCTTCTGCCCAGTACACAATGGTGGCATCGCCAATTCTTTTGGTGTGTTTTCTGTCTGCTAGCATATGGTTGAGTACGGTGGTGTAGGCAAATGCGGCGTATTTGCCTACCGGGGCGTTGAGGTTTTGCTCCCGCTCGTAAGAACAATAGGAGGGAGCGTTAAAAGAAACAAGGGAGGCACCCATTGGTTGTGCGCCTGCCACGCCTTTAATAGAGGGGTGAATGGGTGCAGGTACTACCGATTTGCCTGTAACAAGGCAGCGCATTTTTTCTCCCTGTTCTTCCTTATCGTAATATTGCTGCCATGCTTCGGCCAATGCGGGAATATCCTGTGCATACTGGCCGTTATGAAAGAATACTAAATTAGCGCCGCTTTCTAAGTCTTCCATGTAATCTGCCAACAGGGGATTTTCTCTTGCCGTGGCAGGTTCCCATTGTTCAAAAAACAAACAAATAGCATTGGCACAGCCATTATCAAGCCCCTCTAGCAGGGTAAAGTGCAGTTGCTTTGCGGCTTCAAAACAATCCAGAACACGTTGGGGTTTCTTTATATCGCCTATGCCTAAAAAATATATTGCATTGTCGCAAAGCGCGTTTGAGCTTATATTTACGGCACGTTTTAACCTTGCAGGCAAAATCATTTCTCGTGGTAGCATTTTTTTGCCATCTTCGGATGGATTTTTGAGTGGCAGCACACCAACTAAATTGCCTTGCTCATCAATTTCGAGCGCATAGGATACTTTTACCTTTTCCCACCCGGGGCGGGAGATTTGACCCTTGGCAGCCAGTGTTTCGTAGTACGAAACCAACGTTTGTAAAATCATCGGTACACCTCACAGTTTTGTGCATCCAGCACACCGTTTTGCAGTTGTGCTTTAAAAAACATAGGGGTGATGTTTTGGCTGTCGGTATAATCCATATCGTACAGCATAAAGCCAAGGTCTGTGGTTTGGCTTGGGTAAGCGGTGGGTATTTCGCCGCCTTCCCACTTTTTAAAGTGAGCGGGGAACTCTCTTGTGCCAAAGCAGGGCTGATGGTAGCACTGCCCTTTTTCCAGCCGGCGGCGCATAATATCGGCAAATTTGCCCTCGTTATCACCGGGGGCGGCTTTTGGGGTTAGTTCAAAATGCGCGTCTATTACGTAGTGCACATCTTGCAAGACCATAGCCGCCCGCTGCTGAATATCGTCTGAGGTATTGATGAAAAGCGGGGCGGTGCTGCCGTTCATCACGCTGCTTACATTTCGGGCCGATATTTTGGATTTTACCTCGTTGCGGCGAATGTTGGTAAATTTGATGGGGTTTAAAACGTGTATTTTGTCTATTACCCACTTCATTCCCGGGTGCCAATAGATAGCTTCGAGCAGGCCGCGCGCTGCCGATGGTGTAATAACATCGTAACTTACACGCTCTACCTTCATTTCGGGCCGGGAAAAGCAGGCATAGTCTCCCCATACCTCAACCCTTACAGACATTTTATAACTCCTTTCGTTTTTTGGCAGTTGCAAATTACAGGTGGTACATTGGGCGGTAAGGCTATAAAAGATTGGTATACAGACAAAAAGCGTGCAAAACGGTTTGCTTAGTATCTGTGGCCCTGCCCAGCATGTATCTGACGGTATTTTGCAAGCTACTCTAAATAATATTTTCTTGCCCATACGTTATGGCAAAGCTTAAACCGGTTTTGTTGTTGTATAAAGAAACATCATTTAAAATACCCGCGTTTTGCCCTATTATTTCTATGGCACCTGTTTGCAAAAGTTGGTTAAAATGCTGTTTGTAAACGCCTACGGCGTATTGGCCCAGTTTTCTCATAAGGCTGCGGGTGGGCACGCCTTTTTTCAAAGTTTCGGTTAATTCTTTGCCCTCCTCCAGCGGAATATATACAGTGTAGCCGCTGTCCTCTATAAGACGAAACTTTTCGGCAACAGCGGCAAAGGGCATATTTGTACTTTCTATTTCGTGCAAAATTTGTTTTTTGTCCAGCTCCCGTTCATCCTTTAGGGTATAGTACAAAAAATCAAAATAACTGGTAATAGCCTGCGGAGCCGAAATATCGTTGTTATTTTGCATTACACGCTTTGCGGCGGCAATGTTTTGCAGCATCATTTGTGGGGGGCTTTGCTCGGCTTCAAACACATACACCATGCTTTGGGCAAAAGGCCGATTGCCCTCACGGTTGCAGCGCCCACCGGCCTGAATAATAGAATCCAGCCCGGCCAGAGCGCGGTAAACGGTGGGGAAATCCACGTCTACCCCGGCTTCTATTAAGCTGGTAGAAACAACCCGGCAAGGCATATCCGCCTTTAAGCGTTTGCGTATTTCACACAGCACTTTGCGCCGGTGGGCGGGGTACATAGTGGTAGAAAGATGATAGCTGCCCTCATCTTCTAGGAGGGCATAAATATTTTGTGCATGTTTGCGGCTGTTTACAATGCACAAAACCTGCGGTTCGGCGTTTAGCCATTGGGCCAGCGCTTCATCAGATATTTTACCAACGTTTTTGTATTGTGCGCGCTTAAAAAATTGATACAACTCATCCACGCCGGGGCAAAGCTCCGGCAGGCAAAAATCATCTGTAAAATATTGTTTAAGCAAGGGAGCAAGTGCAGGCTGGGTAGCCGTACACAGCACAGCAGAGCATCCATAATTGTTTACCAATTGGGCAAGGGAGGCAATACAAGGCTGCAAATAAGGTACCGGAAGCATCTGTGCCTCATCAAAAACAATAACGCTGTTTACCATGTTGTGTAGCTTGCGGCAACGGGAGGAACGGTTGCCATACAGTGACTCGAAAAACTGTACCGCAGTGGTTACAATAATCGGTGCATCCCAATTTTCGGTAGCTAAGTAGCGTTTATCAGTTGGCATTCCGCTTTCATCGGTAGAATATTCAACATTGGCATAATGCGCAATTACACTTTCGGCGCCAAGAATTTCTTCAAACACTTGTTGGGTTTGTTCGATGATAGAAGTATAAGGAATAACATAAATAATACGCCGCCTGTTGTTTGCAAGAGCGTGTCGCAGCGCAAATGCCATAGAGCTTACAGTTTTGCCACCGCCGGTGGGCACAGTAAGGCTGTACAAGCCTTTGGGGCGGGAACCAGCGTTTAGCAAAGCATCTAAAATATGGCACCGCTTTTGGTTTAGTTCTGTTTTTGCGTCCCACCAGGGGTGGATGTATTGTGTGAGGTTATCGTTTAACTGTTGCAGAGATTTGCCGCCGCCACGCGGGGCAGGCTCGTTTTGCATAAATTCTTCGGTATCCAAATAGTCGGCATCCACAAGGCAAGAATACAGCATGCGGGTGTAAAAAAAGAGGCTTTGTATATTGTTGGGTATGTGCGCAGGAATAGAGGCTGGAGACAGCTGTTCTTGTGTTAATTCGGTTTTATAGGCGCTGTAATCTTCAATATCCACGCCAACCTTGCGCTGCATTTTGCCAAAAAATGTTGCATCCTGTGGCGTATCTATTTTACTGCCGCCATCCGGCAGGCCGCTATGGTGTCCGGCAATGCAAAATGCGGCGGGTATGTTGCGCAAGTCACGCGCGGTTTGTGCTCCGGCGGTAGAATGATCTACCCTTTGGGTAGATCCACGAATGCGCTGCTGAAAAGCACTGGAATATTTGCCAATATCGTGCAGCAAACCACATTGGTATGCCATCTGCTCGGAAGCGAAATCTTTTGCGAACTGTGCCGCTTTTTTTGCGGTGTCCTGCAAATGGGTAATCATCTTTTGTTGCCTTGTGCCGTCGGCACTTGTATGGGCCCAGTATTCCATTGCTGCCTCCTACAGGATGTATTTAAACAATAAGCCTAAAATAACTCCATATAAAAAGAACAGTGCAAAGGGTATTTTTGTTTCAAAATAAATTTTGATTTGGCAAAAAATAAAGGAATAACAGGTGCAAAGCTTTTTAGTAAATCAAAAGATTTAATAATACAAATAAACTATAACATTTGGCTGCATTTATGTGCAGTATGTCTGCTACTGTTTTCGGTAAAATGAAAGTATCGCAAAAGGTCTCGAAAAAGTTAGCACCCCAGATGGCATAAAAAGAGAGCCATTGTCAGCACCTGAAATAACCGCTACCCTTAGAATTGTGAGAGACTAAGGGGGTAGCAGACAGGTGTTAAGAATGGCTCAAGCAAATAATATCACAGATCTGTACGAAAATGAAGACCTGAGTTTACGGGAAATTTCCCGCAAGACAGGTCACAGCTTCAAGACCGTCCAAAAGTAGGCCTACCAGCTTGACTGGAGCGAGAACAATCTGCCGGATACCGAGCCAAAGAGCTATCCGGTGCTGGGAGATTTCATTCCCGTGATTGACGAATGGCTGGAGGATGACCGTAAGATTCCAC
>JBKEAM010000022.1:0-41987 GCA_047972265.1 Oscillospiraceae bacterium
CGTACCTCTACCTGCAAAAATATGGAAGAAATTATTGCAACCGCTTCGGCCTCTACCGGTTATATACGCGCCATGTGGTGTGGCGAGGAAGCCTGTGAGGACGCAATGAAGGAGCAGGCCGGCCTTAGCAGCCGATGCATGCCCTTCGAGCAAGAAACCGTTGCCGATACCTGCCCTGTTTGCGGTAAGCCCGCAAAACACCTTGTTGTTTGGGGCAAGGCGTACTAATTTATTGTTTTAATTGTAAAAACAGGCCACTTTTCCGCACAATAGCGGATTTTGGGCCGCCGCGCTAAAGCGCGGGCCACCTTTTGTGCCCCGGCGGATCACAAAAGGCAAAATTTCCCGCTGAAAGGTTATTACAATGCGCACAAAAAATTTGGTGCGGGCCGCTTTAATTGCCGCCCTGTACGTTACGGTTTCTCTTATTTGGAGTCCTTTTTCGTTTGGAGCCGTTCAGCTTCGCATCAGCGAAGCTCTTACCCTTTTACCTGTTTTTTGCCCCGAAGCGGTGGTTGGCGTTACAATAGGGTGCCTTATCTCTAACCTGCTGTTTTCTACCCCATTGGATGTTATTGTGGGCACCACAGCAACCCTGCTAGCCGCGTTTATGACGCGCAGGCTGCGCAAGGTACGGGTGGGTAAGCTGGCCATTCCCGCTGCACTGCCCCCCATTGTTGTTAACGCATTTGCCATTGGCATTTTGCTTACAGTACAGTTTATTGCCCCGCCACGTGCCTTTGGTGCCTATGTGTGGAACATTGTTACCGTGGGAGCCGGACAGATTGGCAGCTGCCTAATACTGGGTGTGCTGCTTGTTTGGGCCATTGAAAAAAGCCCCCCGCTGATGCGCCTGCTGGGAAGTGACTCGGCATTGTCTTAATCTTTACCATTATTACATAGTAAAAAACCTCGTGGAATAACCACGAGGTTTTTTATTGCGTTTATACACAATTAAAACTATTTTTAAATTACACCCTAGCCAGCCATTGAATTTAAGCTGTGGGCTGAGCCGCGGCGGAGGCTGCGGCTGCTGCCGCTTCATCTAACTGTGTTTTAGAGGAATAGCTTACCGACTGCTGCGAAGGCACCAGCCCCACATAGCTTTTGCCGGGCTGTACGGTAAGGCTGCTACCATCTGCCGCAAACAATTGCAGCTCTTGGTCCGGCCCGCCTTTTTTCCAGTTTATAATCTGTACGCTGCCCTTACAAAAATACAGCCCCGTGCCTTTTTCCATATTAAACTCTACCGAAATAGCATCCTGCTTTAGGCTTGTATCCACCATTAAAACAATTACATTGGTAAAGGCAAGGCGGGTGCCGTCTTCGTCGGCATGGGGTGTACCGTTATAGCTTTTAAGGTATGTGGCGCTTGTGTTGTCATAATCAAAGGTAGAGGTGGAAACCGCCGAATAGGTAAGTAGTGCCTGATATCCGCTTTGTCCGCCGGCTACCTCGCCAAAGCCAAACAAAGGCTGCTGTACTGCACCAGCTGGATGCACATCTACACGTTCCATGCCGCTCCACAAAAGGCTGGCATCGGTAAACCAGCAATTTTCGTTGGCTTTTTGGGTTCCACGTCCATAATCAAAAGCAAAGGCTATGGTACCCAGATAATACCCGTCAACATCCTGATATTGCAGCACATTTAAAAGGTTGCTGCCGTATACAGAAGAACCGATGTGCGACAGGATAGCATCAGTGGGCACTGCCATTTGGATAAAAACATCTCGGGCAGAGCGCACAGGCCCCACCTGCGGCAGGCTGCGGTAATCGGAGTATACAGCCATTAGGCGGGTAATACCCCCCTCGGTTACGGCCTCGTATATTACCGAAGCCGGTGCAAGGCCACGCTGGGGCAGAGCCTCGGGGTTATTGCCCACCATTACCGCCACAGGCCGCTGGCCCTCTACCATGCCCTCTGCGCGGGTAAGGCCCGTAAGCGGGTCTGCATCTGTGGCAACCGGCCCCGAAACTATGGGAACCGATTGCGAACCGGAGGCACTATCGGCACTTCCACTTGTTGAAGTTACACTCATAGCAGAGTTGCAAGCCGTAAGCATAGCCATTAAAATTGCCACCACTAAGGCAACGCTTATTTTTTGTTTCAATACATCTTCCCCCACTGCTTCTATCTGCTATGGCAAATTTTTAATCCGCGTCTACAACGCCGGAATAGTCCGGCTCGGAAACAACAGCATTTGGATCAAAAGAACCAGACTGTACGTCTGAGGCAAATTTTTCCAGGTTATCATCATCAACAATGCCAATATAGCTGGTGCCAACATTTAACTGCAAAGGCGTTGCCGTTGTATCATTTACAAACAGTTGCAGGGCCTGGTTGGGGCCGCCCTTTTGCCAACGAATAACCTCAAACTTACCGCCGTTAAAGTAATAGCCTATACCACCCTGTGTATAGTCAACCTTTACAAGGGGTGAGTTTGCATAGTTTGTCATAGGGGCAAACAATACAATTACGTTATCAAAGGCAACCTGTGTATTTGTATTCTCGTCAATTACGGCAGCCTGCGGGTTGGAGGCAGAAACATACTTGGCCATTTCGTACTGCCCGGTAGACTCGTTGTAAATAAAGGAGCTGCGGTAGGCGTTGGAGTGGGTTACAATAACGTCTGTTGCGGTTCCACCCTCCAGTACACGGGCAGGGTCTGTATAGGGTACAAAGTTAAATATGGGGCTGCCGTAGCTGCGGTAATCATCCAGCCCGCGGCTAGCAATTGCTTCGGCAAGGCGTTCGCCGTCAATATACTCTGTGGCGTCTGTATCCCAGCCTTTTTTGTAACGGGCAGGGTCACGGTAAAAAGCGCCGGATGTTTTGTTGGGCTCTATGTTAAACTCATCGTACTCGTAAGTACGCAGCATTTGGATAACAGGGGGATTGTCTGCAACGTTCGGACCATCGTGTACATAAAAACCATATGTGGGCAAAAGCAATTGGAAGAACTGATCGCGTGCGGAACGCACAGACCCTACCTTGGGCAGTGTTTTGTAATCTTCAAACACGCACATAAAGCGGGTAATGCCGCCCTCAACCACAATCTCATACACAATTTTAGCTTCCGACATTCCGCTGTGCGGCCACGAGTCTTTTCTGTTATTCATCATAACGCCAACAATACGCTGGCCCTCGGGATAGTCAGAATCTTTTTCTTCTCCAGTTAAATATGCTGGCTCCAAAACAATTTCTTCTGGAACAGAGGAACTGCTAAGGACGGGCTGGCTGCTGCTCATGGTAGCAGAGGGGGTAGAGCCACATCCAACAAGCCCCACCAAAATGCTGCCCAGCAAAACCAAACTGAGTAATTTTTTCATGTAATCTTCCTCACAATTTCTTTTTCTTCTTACCGTCAGAAGATGCAAGTATCGAATTGTATTTTACTCCATATTGGCCTATTTGTAAACTGTTAGTAACCTTTTACAAATTGCTGTTTTAAAAGCTTTATTACGTATTAGCTTGCATTTTTTTGTTTACCGTCCTATACTATGTTCTTATCGTTTTAACAAAACGGTTTTATTATTTGCAAAAGGACTGAAAAAACTGAAAAAGATATTTTTACCCTTACTCGTATGCTCATTTTTTGCGGCGGCTTTGTGCGGTTGCTCTGCTCAAAGCCTTTCCGCGTCCCCTGATATCTCTTTATCTGCTTCTGGTTCAGCGGCTTCTTCGGTTACATCCGATTCTTCCACTGCCTCTGCTATTACGGGCGGCACAACCATGCACACCGCCGTAGATGCTTTTTACACGCAGTACCCGAATGCCGAGCTTATAGGGATATCTTACCAGCAAGACCACGGCGTTTATGTATACAAGGTGGTTGGCATGGACGATGCTTTTTTATATAAGATAAATTTTGGTGAAGAGAACGGCGAAGTGATTTTTACCTTTTCGGAGGCGTTGCACCAAGGGGAACTAACGTGCAAACAATACCGTGTTTTTGTTATGGATGGGATTGTTGAACCTGACGTTGCCCTAGCCAGTGCCTTACAAGCCGGCAGCGGTACTTTTGATGAGTGGACCCTGGAAATGGAAGACGGCACCCTTGCCTATGTTGTGTCTTTTGATACTACCGAGGGCGATGATTATGATGTGATTGTAGATGCCAAAACTGGAAAAGTGTTGTACTTGGACGACTAGGACATCTCCATAAACAAACAAAGCAAAGCCAAATCCCCCGCCCTGTATAGACAGGGCGGGGGATTTGTAGCATTTAAAACAATATTATTTGCCCACAGCTTCATCTACCCGCATAGCGGTATACAGGCTGTGGTAATGGCCCTTTTGCTGCATCAATTCCTCGTGGCTACCCTGCTCTATAATGCGGCCATCTTCCACCACCAAAATAAGGTCTGAATGGCGAATGGTTGATAAACGGTGCGCCACCAAAAAGCTGGTACGCCCTTTTAGCACATGAGCAATGGCACCCTGTATCAGCTGTTCGGTTTCGGTATCGATACTGCTGGTGGCCTCATCCAGTACAAAAATGGGCGGATTTGCCAAAACAGCGCGGGCAAAGCTTACCAGTTGTTTTTCGCCGGTAGAAAGTTTGTCTCCACCTTCGCCAACGTCTGTTTCGTACCCATCCTCTAAACGAGACACCGCCAAATCGGCCGATACCAGACGTGCCGCCTCATAAATTTCTTCATCCGTGGCATCCAGCCTCCCATAGCGGATGTTTTCTTTTACGCTGCCCGAAAACAGGTGGGGGTTTTGCAACACATACCCAAGCTGAGAATGCAGCCAAAGCTGACTGCGCTCCCGGCTGTCTTTGCCGTCTATTAAAACCTGCCCTTTGGTTGGCTCGTAAAACCGGCAGGCAAGGTTGATAAGGGTAGATTTACCCGCGCCGGTTTCTCCCACTATGGCCACATTGGTGCCCGCAGGGATTTTAAGGCTAAAGTCTTGCAGCACCCAGTCGTCCCCATCGGGATATTTAAACCAGATGTTTTTAAACTCTATATCGCCCTTAATGGTTTCCCAGTTTTCTTTTTTAGGTTCAAATGTTGTGCCGTATTTTTCTACCACTTCAGCCGAATCGGTTATTTCGGGCTGAGTTTCCAGCAAGCCGCTTACCCTCTCTATATTGGCCTGTGTAGAGATAAACTCTGCCAGCACCCGCGCTATGTTTTGCACCGGCTCCAGTATGGTAATGGCATAGCTTATAAAAGCAAACAGGGTGGCATAGTCCAGCGTATTGTTTAGTACCATATAGCCGCCCCGTGCCAGCACCAGCGCCACCGCCACCGAAGAAAAGAAGGTGATGATGGGTACAAACAATGCGTTTAGCAGTGTGGCACGTAAAGACGACTTGTATAAGTCCTGCGTGTGCTCCTCAAAATCCTGCCGGTTGTGTTCCTCAATTACCAGTGTTTTAGAGGTTTTAGCCCCTGTAATGCCCTCGTTATACGCCCCCACCATACGGCTGTTGGCGGCGCGCTCTTGCCGGAAGGCTTTTAAAAACTTACCCTGAAAAATGCCGGTAAACAAAGCCACAATGGGCACCACCGCAATTACCAACAGGGCCAGTTTCCAGTTTAGCACCAGCATGGTGCCAAACACGCCCAGTACATAAAACGAAGACCAGAACAAATCGGTAACCGACCATGCCACTACACTGGAAATACGGTTTGTATCGTTCATTACGCGGGCCAGTATCCAGCCAACCGCGTTTTGGTTATAGTACGAAAAGCTCAGTTTTTGCAGATGCAAAAAGGTGGCGCGTTTTAAATCGCGTCCGGCGTTCATTTCTACCACCATGGCACAGCGGGCCATGGCAAACACAGCCAGCCCCTGCACAATTACCACGACTATGTATAAAGCCGAAAAGCCGCCCATTCCCTCTGTGGTAGAGGGCTCTATAAAGTTTGCCACCGCGTACCGCAAAAAAAGCGGAAACGAAATATCGATGGCGGCAGAGAGCAGCATGCACAAAATAACGCCCAGCAAATACTTGTAGTAGGGCCGCACAAAGGGCATCATTTTTTTCCATGTGTTTATGCTAAAGTTTTTTGGGTATTTATTATCTTCCATCATTATTTGCCACCTCCCTTGCCATGCTGGGGCGGTGTATCATCGTCGGATGACTGCATATCAAATATCCTTTTATACAGCCCGGGGCGGTGTATCAGTTCTTCGTGGGTACCAATATCCGCCACACGCCCCTCCTCCAACACCAAAATACGGTCTGCCTGCATTAGGGTATTAATACGGTGGCTTATTAGTATTACCGTTGCCTGCGAGGTATTTTCTCGCAAGGCCGCGCGGATGCGCGCATCGGTATCCATATCCACTGCACTCATCGAGTCGTCAAATACCATTACAGGCGCATCCAGCATAAGGGTACGCGCAATGGCCACCCTTTGCTTTTGCCCGCCCGAAAGGGTAACCCCCCGCTCGCCAACCACGGTTTCGTACCCTTTGGCAAATTCGTTAATAGATTCGTCCACTGCGGCTATGTTGGCAGATCGCCTTACCATCCGCCGCTCGGCCCCGGGCACCGCTATACGGATGTTATCCTCTATTGTTTTAGAAAACAAAAACGGCTCTTGCAAAACCACACCCACATTGCGGCGCAGGTGCTGCCTGTTTATGCTGCGTATATCCACCCCGCCAAAGCGAATGGCACCAAGCCCCTGGGGCACATCGTATAGGCGGTTAAGCAAATAGGTGATGGTGGATTTACCGCTGCCGGTAGCGCCCAAAATGCCAAAGGTGGTGCCTGCCTCGATGGTAAAGCTAAGGTCTTTTAGCACCTGTTTATCGCCATAGCAAAAGGTTACGTTTTCAAACCGGATATCCTCCCGCAGGCTGGGAGTTAAAGCACCCGGCTCTTCGGGTTCTTCTTCGGCATCCAGTATCTCTTGTATACGCGCTGCCGAAACGCCTGTTTTGCTCATTTCCGATAGGGTGCGCCCTAAACTGCGCACCGGCCAAGCCAATGTTTGATTGTAAGAAACAAACACCAAAAACTCGCCAACGCCAATATTGCCCTGTATAACAAAGTAAGCGCCAAACGCAATAACCGAAAAGATTTGCAGGCCGGTTACCAAATCGCCAATGCTCCAGTAAACGCTAAGGGTATGCCCAAGGCGTATCCACAGGGATGCAAAATGGTTGTTAAATTTATCAAACCTGTCCAGCTCATACTTTTCGCGCCCAAAGGCCCGCACCACACGCACGCCGGTAAGGTTTTCCTGCACATCTACCGTCAGTTCACCCTCGGCTTCGTCTGCCGCTAAAAACTGTTTGCCTACCAATGCATAAAAAATCGCCGAATACAGCAGCACAATGGGGATAAACAGCAGCGCTATTAAAGTAAGGTTTCCGTTCATGCTAAACATTAAGGCCAGTGCCACCACAATAAGCAAAAAGGTACGCACTACCTCTAGCAACTGGTTTGCTACAAAGTTACGCACTACGTCCAAATCGGAAGTACAGCGTTGTATAATATCTCCTGTTTGGTTTTCTACATGCCATTTAAAGGGCAAATACTGAATATGCCTGTACAGCCCATTGCGCAGCCGCCGTGTAAAACGCTCGGTACCTGTTGCCATGCATAAGCGGGATAAAAAGCTGAATATACCCGCTAATACGGCAAATACCAGCACCAATGCGGCGCACCATATCAAGTTGCTTTGCAAAGAATCCCGTCCGCCAAGGGCATCCATCCATTGCAGTAAAAAAGCCGGCAGGCGCATAGGCTCGTCTCCCAGTACCGAATCGACGGTAAAGCGGATAACCTGCGGCATTAAAAAATTGGCCGCCACACTTACAAAGGTGGCAACCAGCGCAAAAAAGAACCAATGCTTTAGCCCCGCTGTTTGACGCCAGATGAAGCCAAGCACATTTACCTTCTTTTGCGGCTCGGTACCCAAATTGTTCTTTTCCATTCTCCTCCTGCATTTCTCTCCCCTCCGGGGAGACCTCCTGTGTAGCCGCGGTAAATTTATTTTGCCATACCACCTGTATAAAAGCAAGCCATAAACATTTTATGTTTTAGCGCTTATATTTTTATTTATTTGTTTACATTTAAGTAGAGGCAAAAACAAAAAATAATTGCAGAAAATAGATTTTATGCTTGACAGTTGAATTGTTGTATTGTACTATTGTATTAGGTCGTTAATACAATAGTACAAAAAACGGAGGTTTGGCTGTGGAATGGCAATTTGCGGATGACCGGCCTTTATACCTGCAATTGGTAGAGCAGATGCGCCGTATCATTGTAACTGGCAGTTGGCCGCCCGGCTCTAGGCTTGCCAGCGTGCGGGATCTTGCCCTTGAAGCGGGCGTAAACCCCAACACCATGCAGCGCGCTTTGGCCGAGCTGGAAAACGAAGGCCTTGTTATGGCACAGCGCACCAGCGGACGCTATGTTACAGAAGATACAGAGCTGGTTGCCAAATTGCGGCATACGCTTGCCAGAGAGATTACCAAAAACTTTAAAAGCTCTATGTACGCAATTGGTTGTGATGACGCTGAAATTGAAACGCTCGTAAAGGAGGACTTGGAATGAACTACACTTTAGAATGCAAGGGGCTTACAAAAGTGTACAGCGGTGGTGTGCATGCCTTAAACCAGGTAAACATTGCTTTGCAGCCCGGCCGTATTGTTGGCCTTTTGGGGCCAAACGGCAGCGGTAAAACCACCCTGATTAAACTTGCGGCAGGCCTTTTGGTACCCACTGGGGGAGAAATACTGGTTGCGGGCAGCGTGCCCGGGCCCGAGAGCAAGGCACGCGTTAGCTACCTGCCCGACAAAACCTACCTGCCCAACTGGATGCGCGCAAAGGATGTAATTGCTTATTACGCCGATTTTTACAACAACTTTTTCGATACAGCGGGCTACCGATATGCTGGCCCGCCTGAACATTAACCCCGAAATGCGCCTTAAAACCATGAGCAAGGGCACACTGGAAAAGGTACAGCTGGTACTGGTTATGAGCCGCGATGCGGACCTGTACCTGCTGGACGAGCCCATTGGCGGAGTAGACCCTGCCTCGCGCGATTATATTATGGAAACCATACTTACCAACTACCAGCCCCAGGCCACAGTGGTTATTTCTACCCACTTAATTGCGGATATTGAAAAGGTTTTGGACGAAGTAGTGTTTATAAACGGCGGCCAGGTTGGCCTGCAAAGCACGGTGGACAACATTCGCTCGCAGTATGGCAAAAGCGTGGATGCGTTGTTTAGGGAGGTATACAAATGCTAAAAAAAGTAATTAAGTACGAGTTTCAGGCCTCCGGCCGGATTTTATGGCCTTTGTCTGCCCTTGTTATTGCCCTTGGCTGCATACTGCGCCTTTTAAGCTGGGTTGCCCCCATGATAAACTCGACCGCCGGTTACATTGTTGAGGCCCTTGTTTCTGGCTTTGGGCCAATGATTGCATCGCTTATTTTGTTTGTTTTTTTAATTATACTGGTGGTTCGCTTTTACCAGGGCATGTCCAGCAACGAAGCTTACCTTAGCTTTACCCTACCCGTAAAGGTATCTACTCACATTTGGGCACGCCTGATTGTAGGCACCATTTTTAGTATTGTTTCGGGCATTGTCACTTTTATTTTTTCTTTAATTGCCCTGCCCGAAACCGCCGAAACGATTTGGAAAACATTTAAAATGCTTCCTGTCACGGTTCCGTTCCGTACCTCTGTGGGTGGCTCTGTTACTACAGTAGGCCTTACCATTACCCACGGCATGGCGGCTTTAATTGCTGTTATATTTTTACTCTTCATCGCTCTTTCTTACATCAGCAATTTACTGCAAATGTAAGCCAGCGTTGCCATTGGCAGCCAGTTTGGCCGCTCCCGCATTGCGGGCACTGTAATTGGGTACTTTATTTTAAACACCATACAATCTATTGTAAGCCTGGTTATTATGGCTGCTGTATGTGTACCTATGGTTTTAAGCCGTATTAAAACAATGGAGTATGCCCCCGATATAGAAATTGCCTATTGGATTTTGGGCATTGTTGCTATTGGCGTAGGGATTTTCCTAGCAGTTACCATACTGTTCTCGGTTGCTTACTTTTTACTTACCAAACATCTTTTTACCAAAAAGCTTAATTTGGAATAGGATTTTACATAATAAAATCCCCACCGCCATAATAAGGCAGTGGGGATTTTTGTTTTCTTTTATGCATTATAATTACTGGTACCACGCCTGCAAAACACCGCTTTAAAAATCCATTTTAAAGCTCTATGCCGGTACGCGCCTTAACGCCCTTATCATACGGATGTTTAATGCACTTCATCTCGGTTGCGTAATCGGCTTGTTCCAGCATGGCGGGGGTGGCCCCACGGCCTGTAAGCACCAGTTCCAGCCCAGCGGGCCTGTTTTTTATCAGGTCCAGCAAATCAGCTTCGGTTATCATCCCTGTATCCACAGCGCAAATTACCTCGTCCAGCACCAGCACATCCAGCCGCTGGGCAAGCTCTGCCGCGCGGGACAGCAAATCCTGCTGGGTAATGGCGCAGGCCTCTTTTTCTTCTTCTGTCATTTGGTATACAAATTTAGAGCTGAACTGGGGTGCCAAATAAGTAACACCCATGCGTGCAAGGGGCACCATTTCTCCGGTAAATCCGCTTTTTAAAAACTGCAAAAACCCCACTGCAAGGCCATTGCCTGCAGCACGTGTGGCAAGCCCCACCGCCGCGGTGGTTTTGCCCTTGCCGTCTCCTGTGTATACGTGCACATATCCCTTTTCCATTTCATACACTCCTTTGCTCGCAGCACATGTCCACAAATTATATATTGGCTTATTTGTTTTTACTTATCGTCCAAATAGCCAAGCGGCACAATCTCCACCGCTTCCACCAAATCATCCCGCAGCAACTGGGCGGCATTGGCCTGTACCGTATAGCCGGTACCGCAATCTGCCATCCACTGAGAGGGTGGACGCTGGGGCATGGCCTTTTGTGCCAGCATAGACATAATTACCCCACCATGTGTTACACAGGCTGCCTCAAATATCTGGTTTTTTGCCATATGCAAAAACATATTGCCCAGTGCGCGGGCACAGGCCGCTGCAAAATCTTGCCCGCTTTGCCCACCCTCGGGCACATAGCCACTTTCGGGGTCTAGCCATTTTCCAAAGTTTTCGTCCTGGGCAAGTTCTGCAACGCTTTTGCCCTCATACTCGCCAAAACGAATCTCTCGTAAATCTTCTATAACAATCCGCTCTGACGCAGCGGGAAAAAGAATCTCGGCGCTTTGCAGGGCACGCTTCATGGGGGAAGAAAATAGGGTACCCACCACCGGGTAGCTATATAAAGCAGAAAGCTTGCGCAGTTCCTCCGCTCCCTCTTCCGAAAGGGGCATGTCTAACCTGCCTCCAACGTACACTCCATCAATATTGCCCTGGGTAAGCCCATGCCTTACCAGATGAATTTTAAAATTTTTCATTTGCCTTTTCCTTCCTTTTCCACAACATAGTGGGGCGGTGTATTTGCCTGTGCTGCATATGTGGTCTGGGTACAAAAATACAGGCTTTTTTCTGTACGTTTCTGTGGCAGATTTTAGCAAAAATAGGTTTACATTGTGTTTTTCTATATGTATAATTTACAAAGTGTAAATAGTGGTGTGTTTTAAAAAAGGGCAGGTTGCCCTATATAAAAAGGAGAATCATTACAGATGGCACAAGAGTTTTGCAGGATTATTACCCTACTGCGCAAAGAGCGTGGCATTACCCAAAAAAAGGCGGCGGCATCTCTGGGAGTATCTCAGGCACTGCTAAGCCACTACGAAAAAGGCATACGCGAATGCGGGCTGGATTTTGTGGTGCGTGTAGCCGATTTTTATGGGGTTTCCTGCGATTATCTTTTGGGGCGCAGCGCAGACCGCAGCGGCCTTACCCTGTCTGTAGAAGAACTGCCCGCGCCCGATGCCTCTGCCGGCAAAGACGGGCATTTTAAAGGCAGTGTATTGCCCACATTAAACCGCAAGCTGATAAGCAACAGCTTAAATATTTTGTACGACAAGCTAAACGCCTGCCCCGACAAAACACTGGTAAGTGAGATAAGCAACTACCTGATGCTTTCGGTTTACAAAATGTTTAGGCTTGTGTACAGCTCGGTTCCCAAAAACTCTTCCAGCCTGTTCAGCGTATCCGACAGTTTGTGGACAGGCTACTCTAGCGGAGCCTTGGCACGTACCGAATCGAACGTTGCCGCCGTATTGAAGGGCGAGGACATTGGCGGCGGTTCGCTTAAAGACGTTACCGCTTTTGCCATGACCACCGAAACCCTCTCGCGAGAGTATCCTTTGTTTGCCACCAGCCTGCTTAACCTGATTAAAACCAGCGAAACCTGCATTGACGCAGGCAAGCCAAAACAAGCCTAAAGTATAAAACAATATTGTGCAAGCCGCCCTTTTGGGCGGCTTGTTTTGTTTAAGGCAAACTTTACTGCTTACAGCAGGCCCAGTTTATCGTATACAGAGGCCATTTTCTTCTCTGCCAGTTCGCGGGCGCGGGCTGCGCCCCGCTGCAACAGAGCTGTAAGCAGCGGCACATCCTCCAAATACTCTTTATAGCGTTTTTGCAGCGGAGCAATGCCCTCTACCACACTTTGCGCCACAGCTTGTTTAAAGGTGCCATAGCCCTGGCCCTCAAATTCGCGTTCAATCTCTTCGTCGGTTTTGCCCGTCATTGCGGCGTAGATTGTCATCAGGTTAGAAACACCCTGTTTATCGGGGCTGCGGCGCACCTCGCCATCGCTGTCGGTGGTGGCCTTTTTAAACTTACGCACAATCATATCCGCATCGTCCGAAAGGAAGATGGTTGCGTTTACATTTTTATCGCTTTTGCTCATTTTGGCCGTTGGCTCTTGCAGGCTCATAATACGGGCACCCTGTTTTTGAATACAGGGCTCGGGCACTACAAAGCTGCCGGGGAAATTGTGGTTAAAACGTTGGGCAATATCCCGTGCAATTTCAACATGCTGTTTTTGGTCTTCTCCCACCGGTATATAGTGGGCATCATACAGTAAAATATCCGCCGCCATTAGTACTGGGTAGTTTAACAAGCCCATGTTGATATTTTCGGGCTGTTTGGTGCTTTTATCCTTAAACTGGGTCATGCGGGTCATTTCGCCATACATCGAAAAGCAGTCCAGTATCCAGGCAAGCTCTGTATGCTGCGATACCTGGCTTTGTACAAATATAATGCCCTTTTCGGCATCGATGCCCGAGGCCAACAGCATGGCTGCCCCCTCAAAGGTACGACGGCGTAATTCATCTGGATCTTGCTTTACGGTAAGCGAATGCAGGTTTACCACACTGTACAGGCAATCGTATTCGTCTTGCAGAGGTGCCCAATAACGTATGGCCCCCACATAGTTGCCCAGCGTAAACCCGCCCGATGGCTGGATACCGCTGAATACTCTTTTTTTGCTTTCTCCCATGCCCATATCCTTTGCTCTCCTTACTGCTTGTTTATATACTTTTTGCCCCTGCACATAGCTGTTTATTTTTAGTTTTTTGCTTCTTTTAAAGGTTTTGCAAAACAAAAAAACTGCCTGCTTGCCCGGCAACCGAGCAGCATCTTGCAGCCATGCCGGCACGTGGTTTGTTCATGCAAAATTATAGCACACACCCCTCTGTTTTTACAAACACCGCAGCCCTTACAGCTATATTGTATATTTTTTAACTTTTGCTTGCGCACAGTGTATGGTATACTATATTTCAGCATATTTGGGAGGCACTTTAATGGACAAAAAAAATGACCACACTACCCCTGCGCAAACCCCCGCAACTGCCCGCCCCTTTGCCAAAAAAAGGGACTTAATTGTTATAGGCGCTATTTTACTGGTGGCTGCCGCCGCTTTTTTATTCTTTATGCTTACACGTACCACCGGCGCCGTGGCCGAAATTACCATATCGGGCACAAAGGGCAACTCTGTACAAACCATTGCCCTCTCTAAAGATGGCATATACGATATAGAGGGGGGCTCTTACCCTGTAACCCTGGAAATTGCGGATGGCGCGGTGCGTTTTATCAATTCTCAATGTCCCGATCATTTGTGCGAGGGCTTTGGGTGGCTGCGTTACCAGGACGAATACGCCATATGCATACCTGCCGGTGTGTGGGTGCGCGTGGTAGAAAACCCCTAACAGCCCATAAAAGCTTTTGCCAAACACTCTGCCGCAATATGGCAGGGTGTTTTTATATTTGTTGGCCGCCTTATATTGTTTTACCCAAAAAGAAAGTGTAAAATACCCTTATAGGTAGCATTTGCTAATTTAATTTGAATTAAAAAGAGGGATACATTTGAAGGTAAGCCATGTTATTTACAAGGTAGAAAACCTGCAAAGCGCTGTAGAAGAATACCAAAAGCTGGGATTTGCCGTAGAGTATGGGTCTGCCAAAAACCCCTACAACGCCATTATTTACTTTTCGGACGGGCCGTATTTAGAGCTGCTGGCTTCCAGCGGGATGCCCGGTTTTTTAAAAAAGATTTTGCGGTTGTTTGGCAAAGCAAAAATGGCAGACCGGGTGGACTTTTGGGACACCCACAAACCCGGCCCCTGCAGCGTTGCGCTAGAAAATTACGAGCCCGACCTTGCCAAAGAAAAGGCTATTTTAGAAAAACATGGGCAGGGATATTTTCAGATGCATTCTGGACGGGCAGACACAAAAGGGCGCAAGCTAAAATACACCTGTGTTTTTCCCGATGAATTGCAGATACCTTTTTTGATGACCTACTTTAACATAGACCCCAAGCCAAAAAACTTTGTACACCCCAACGGAGCCGTGCGTATAAAAAGCATTGCCTTTGGTACAAACAGTACATTTAGGCCTCTGATAAAGGAGCTTTGCCAGGATGATACCCTTATATTGTTTGAGGGCACCGGTTTCAAAGACCTTTTTTACGATTATGCAGAGGCAAAAAAGTAACCTCCCACGTGCAAAAATGCTTGCGCGGTATTTGTTGATATTGCTTTTGCAAAGGCTCATCTTCAAAAAATATATGGATTATCTTATAATAAAAAAGCACAGCCTTTGTGGCTGTGCTTTTTTTCTTTTAGGCACTTTCTGCATTTTCAAACTGGCTATTGTACAGCTCTGCATAAAATCCATTTTGTGCAATTAGGTTATCGTGTGTACCTGTCTCTACAATATCACCATCACGCATAACCAAAATCATATCGGCCCCGCGTATGGTAGAAAGGCGGTGCGCAATTACAAAGCTTGTGCGCCCTTCCATCAGTTTTGACATGGCTTTTTGAATGGCGAGCTCGGTACGGGTATCTACACTGCTTGTGGCCTCATCCAGTATCAAAATTTTAGGGTTAGCCAAAATTGTACGTGCAATGGTAAGCAGCTGTTTTTGTCCCGCCGAAATATTGCTGGCTTCTTCATTTAGCACCATATTATAGCCGTCCGGCAGGGTACGTATAAAGTGATCTGCCTGTGCCGCTTTGGCGGCGGCCTTTACCTCTTCGTCGGTAGCATCCAGACGCCCATAACGAATATTTTCCATAATGGTATCGTTATACAGCCAAGTATCTTGCAAAACCATGCCAAACATAGAGCGCAGACCATTGCGGCTATACTGTTTAAGATCATATTCATCCACCAAAATAGCCCCGCTGTTAACATCATAAAAGCGCATTAGTAATTTTACCATGGTGGTTTTGCCTGCCCCGGTAGGGCCTACAATGGCAACCTGCTGGCCCTGCTCTATCATGGCAGAAAAATCGTGAATAATGGTTTTTTCGGGCGTGTAACCAAAACTTACATGGGCAAAATATACGCTGCCCGAAACATCCTCGGGTTGTACAGGCGTTGCAATGTCGGGTACCTCTTCGGGTTCTTCTAAAAAGGCAAATACACGCTCGGCCGCGGCGGCAGTTTGCTGCAGCACGTTAGAGGAGTTAGCAATTTGGGTAATGGGCTGGGTAAAGTTGCGCACATACTGTATAAATGCCTGAATATCACCAATGGTAATGGCACTGCTAAGGGCAAAAAATCCACCCAGCACAACCACCATTACATACCCTATGTTGGTTACAAAGGTCATTACAGGCATCATCAATCCACCCAAAAACTGGCTTTTCCAGGCGGCTTTGTACAGCTTTTTATTGGTTTTGCCAAAATCCTCGTTGCTTTGCTCTTCGTTATTAAAGGCCTTAATAACCAAATGCCCGCTGTACATTTCTTCTACTTTGCCGTTTGCCTCGCCCAAATGCTGCTGTTGTGCCTGGAAAAACGGCTGACTTTTTTTGATGATTTTACCCACCAAAAACATAGAAATGGGCAGGATAAGCAGTGTGATGAGGGTCATCCATACATTAATAGAGAACATCATTACCGTTACACCTATCAAGGTGCTTACCGAAGTTACCATTTGCGGCAGGCTTTGATTTAGGGTTTGGGTAAGGGTGTCTACATCGTTTGTGATAACACTAAGCACATCACCATGGCTTACTTTATCAAAATAAGAGAGTGGAAGCTTGTTGATCTTTTCGCTGATTTGGTTGCGCATGGAGTAGCTTACCTTGGTGGAAATACCCGACAGAATAAAGCCCTGCACATATTGCAACACCGCACTGATAAGGTAGATGCCAAGACAGAACAAAAGAATTTCTCCGATGGCGTTAAAATCTATTCCGCCGGTACCGGTAATCATGGCAACAAGGCCCTCGGCCAGTTTATTGGTGGCCCTTGCCATAATTTTGGGCCCCACAATAGAAAACACGGTAGACCCTACCGCCACTATTAAACAAGCAACAATAGCCGGCATGTATTTTTTTAAATAAGCGGCAAGCTTTTTCATGGTGCCGCCAAAATCTTTGGCTTTTTCTCCGGGCATCATTGCGCCGGGCGCGCCGGGTCCACCTCTCATGGGAGAATTTTGGCGTTGTTTTATTTCAGTTTTTTTATCACTCATGCCAGTTCCTCCTTCGAGAGTTGGCTTTCGGCTATTTCGCGGTATTCTTCGCAGGTTTTAAGCAGCTCTGCATGGGTGCCTTTGCCTACTATACGGCCTTGGTCCAGTACTATAATCTGCTCTGCATACATAATGGTAGACACACGCTGTGCAACCACCAAAACGGTAGAATTTTGAGTATAGGGTTTCATCGCTTTGCGCAGGCGAGAATCTGTGGCAAAGTCCAGCGCAGAGAAACTATCGTCAAAAATATACACCGGGGCTTTTTTTACCAGTGCGCGCGCAATAGAAAGACGCTGCCTCTGCCCGCCCGATACGTTGGTGCCGCCCTGGCTGATTTCACTCTGAAATCCATCTGCCATTTGGCTTACAAAATCTTCTGCCTGGGCTATTTGCGCCGCAACATGTATTTCTTCTTCTGTCGCTTCTGTTTTTCCAAGCCGCAGGTTCTCATCTACAGTGCCCGAGAACAAAAGGCCCTTTTGGGGCACATACCCAATATTTTGGCGCAGCTCGTGCTGCTTTAAATCCCGTATATCAATTCCATCTATGGTAATTGCACCCTCTGTAGCATCATAAAAACGGGGCACCATATTGATTAATGTAGATTTGCCGCTGCCGGTAGAGCCTATAAAGGCAGTGGTTTGCCCTGGGTTTGCCGTAAAGCTTATATTGTGCAAAACATCCTCGTCGGCACCCTCGTACCGAAACGCAACATTTTTAAACTCTACAATCCCTTTTGCCTGATGCCCCAGTGTTTTGGGCGCTTTGGGGTCTTTAATTTTATCTTCGCTTATCAATACCTCGTTGATACGCGCGGCCGAAACAGATGCGCGGGGCACCATAATAAACATAACCGCAATAAACAAAAAGGCCATAACAATTTGCATTGTATATTGTATAAAGGCCATCATATCGCCCACCTGTATAGTGGCCTGAGAAATTTGGTCGGCACCCACCCACACAATCAGCAGGGCAATTGCGTTCATTACAAACATCATAAGCGGCATCATAAGGGCAATGGCACGGTTTACAAACAGGTTGTTTTGGGTTAGGTCTTTATTGGCCTTGTCAAACCGACTTTCTTGAAATTTTTGGTTGGAAAATGCCCTTACCACCATTGTACCCGATAGATTTTCTCTCGAAACCTGGCTTAAACGGTCTATCAGGCTTTGCATCTTTTTAAACTTTGGCATTACCACCACAAACAATACCAAAATAACACAGAGGATAACCACTACTGCAAGGGCGATAACCCAAGACATGTTTAGCGATTTTCTGAGTGCCATAATAGCGCCGCCAATGCCCATAATGGGCGCATATACAAGCATGCGCATACCCATGGTATACAGCGTTTGTACCTGGGTTACATCGTTGGTGGTACGGGTAATTAAGCTGGAGGTTGAAAAGCGATCCATTTCGGTATTGGTAAAGCCCGTAACCTTGGCAAAAACATCCCGGCGCAAATCTCTGGCAATGGCAGCGCCAATGCGCGAAAAGCAAAAACCAGCGCCCACAGCGCACACAAGCACCATAAGGCTAAAGCCCAGCATTTTTGCACCGGTAAGCATTATGTACCCTGTTTGCATACTGCCAATGTCTGCCCCCATTTGCTGGTAATAAGCCTTATTTAGGGTAGCAGCCACCGAGTTGGCAATGGCGTCCGGGCTTTGGGCCGATTGTTGTATGGCAGCATCAAAACTGCCCTGCGGCGCGGCGGCAATGGCCGGAAGCATGGGTTGCAACGCCTCTAAATCAAAGTCGGCCGTAGTTTCGGTTCCACTGCCCACTTCTACGCCATTTGCCCCTGCCACCTGCTGCACATACAGCATAAATGCATATCCCGCATGAGAAAATGCACTGTCTGCGGTGTCAAGCTCTTCTTTGTCTCCGGTGCGCACCATTGCATCATAGGTAGCGGCCTCGGGAAATACTTTATCAATTTTTTGCTGTTCTTTTTCGGTTAACTGGCTGTATGGGGTATAGGCCGCGTCTACGGCTGCCGCATCTTCTTGCGGCATAAAGCGCTGCATAAGCTGGTAGGCCGTTTGGGGGATTGCTTCGGGCGCCAGCTCATCTATTCCGCTTTGCATAATACCCACATTTACAATATTGCTCATCATATTGGGCAGGTTTAAATCCATCATTGCCTGTCCAAACAAAAAAACAACCGCCAACAGCACCATGCTGATATAGGGTTTTAAATAACGGCTTAGTTTTATCACTTGTGCTTTTCTCCTTCAGAAAGAGTTTTACTGGCATTTTCAAGGGCAATGCCAAATTCGTGCAGCATTTTAATCATTTCTTCTGCCCGTTCGGTTCCAATTTCTTTTAGGGCAAGCTGTAAATTGGCTTTTACCATTTCAAAGGCAGCTTCGCCCTTTTTTTTGCCTTTTTCGCTAATTTGGATGTAAGAAACACGCCTGTCTTTTTCGTCGGCATACCGCTTTACAAATCCTGTTTTTTCCAGCTCGGCCACTCGTCTGGAAACACCCGGTACACTTTGGTTTGTGGCTTTTGCAATTTCACCTATGGTTGGCCTTCCTTTAACAGAAAGCCTTGCAATGGTATGCATCATAGATAAATCCCCGCGGGTAATGGGGGGCTTTGGGTGCATGCCTGTCCACGATTTTTGGAGCCGCCTAATTTCTGACATTAAAGAATGAGCCAGTCTGCTTTCATCATCCGGCTCAATATCCCAATTGGGGTGCATAATTCCTCCCTGCTTATATATGTAACATTGTTAACTGTTAATATTGTTAACTAACTCGTTATTATATTTTAGCACTCTTTTTTATTCTGTCAATCGTAAATTTTGTTTATTTAAAGCAGAGGCTTTTATTTTTATATTTATGCTTTTGCACATGTTTTTTTGCCGATTAAAGCTTAAACCAAAATCTCTTTCTGCTGCATTTTTCCGCATTTAAATAACGCCTTTTATCTATTTACTGCATTGCAAACAAAAATCCCCCGCCAATGGCAGGGGATTTTAATAAAACAATTAGGCTGCGGGAACTTCCTCCGGCACTATTACACCATCGGAATGAAGCCAACATTCTCCCGGCTGCATACCGCCAACACGGTAGTACCCGGTTTGTGTATCTGTACAGTTGGGACCCGCCAGCTCTCCCGTTGCACGGCAGAAAGTTTTTTCTTCCACACCCTCGGGTTTAGCCGCAAAGCTTATCACCGGCATGTCGGCCTGTACATTTTCCATTACGGTTTTCCACATTATCTGCGGCGGTGCCCCTACATACGCGTAAGAGCTGATGGGGTTTTTAACGCCCTCAATTGCATAGTCAAATCCCCACCAAACCGCGCTTACATAGTAGGGGGTAAGGCCTACAATCCAACGGTCGGTATGGTTATCGGTAGTACCCGTTTTTGCAACCGAGTCCATCTCTCCGGCAGGCGCCATGCCATTACCGGTACCGGTTGCCCTTGTTTGTGTACCACGACTGCCTCTTAAAACAGTAGAGAGCATACGGTTCATAATATAAGCGGTTTCGGGGTCTATCGCCTGTACCGAAGTGATTTCGGGTTGCAGATACAACATACCGTTTGCATCCCGTATCTCGGTATAGCAATGCAACGAGTTAAAAACACCGCCGTTACCAAACATTTGGAAAGCACCGGCCAGTTCGTACGGTGTCATACCATGTGTTAAAGAACCCAGAACCATTGGAGACAGGTCTATATCTCTTACATCCAGCGATTCGATCTGAAGGGTATCCGTCATAAACTCGTACATTACCTGCGGCGTTACCCTTTGGCCCATATCCACCGCAACGGTATTTAACGAACGGGCAACCGCGTCTACCACCAATACACCTGTATCGGGCGGCTTAGATTGACCCGCGTTTTTAGGCCAGTTTAGTATTGGTGTGCCATCCTCTGCAGTTTGATAGGGTGACAGAGCCTCCTTAAATGAATCCTGCACCAACTGCGAGTAATAGGTGTAGTTATAGTCTATGGCCAGTGCATAGGCGCCAATCGGCTTCATGGTAGAACCTACCTGACGCTGAGAATCTACGGCTCTGTTTTGCACCAAGCTGGCGGTTTTTTCTCCAATACCACCCACTACACCCTTTAATGCTCCGTTATAATCAATAACCGCCATGGCGGACTCGGGATATTCACGCACAGTGGTGGTAGTGCCGTCGTCCTGCTCTTTTTCAACATCGCGGTAAATTGTATCGGGGAAGATATATCCATCGGCAAGGTTGCCAATGCCTTTTTCGTACTGGGTTTCCATTTCGGTTTGCAATTTCACATCCATAGTGCTGTAAATCTGCAAACCACTGCTGTAGTATTTTTGTATAGCGATTGCACGGGATATATCGTAAGTGTTTATCATATCCTCTACAACAGCTTCCAGCAGGGCATCCTCAAAATAGCTGTTTACTGCCTGCCCAGAGGAATTTTCGTCACCTTCGTTCAACCCCAAAGGCTGCTGTACCGCATTATCGTAGGTAGCTTTGTCTATTTTACCTGTTTGATACATAAAGGTTAGCACATCATCCCTACGTCCTTTACAGGCATCGGGATTTTTAAAGGGATCGTACGCGCCGGGCTTTTGGGTAATACCGGCAATGGTTGCCGCTTCCCAAACAGTTAAGTCTTTAGCTTCTTTATTAAAGTAACGTTTAGCACCACTTTGCACCCCTACAAGGTTGCCGGAGAGGGGCATGGTGTTAAGATATGCTTCCATGATCATATCTTTACTATATTCTTTATTTAAGCGATAGGCGCGGAAAATCTCTCGTATTTTTCGCTCGTAACCGGCTGTTCTGTCTCCATCTTCGCCAACAACTTCGTTTTCACCTGTGATATTTTTTACAAGCTGCTGGTCCAGAGTAGACGCACCGAAGGAGCTTTTCAGCCCTAAAACTTCGTTAACACCCGCATACACGGTACGGCCAATATAAAATCCTTTTTCGTTGGTCCAAAAATCGCGATCCTCTGTGGCAACCAACGCATCGGTTAAGTAGGTGGGCACGTCTTTTAGCTCTACCCACATAGAGTTGCTGTCTCCCGAAAGCTCACGGCTTAAGATGTAATCCTTCTCTTCTGCCGCATTGGGGTTATCGGGGTTTAGCACATAAATTTGGCTGTTGGAAGAAAGCTCTGTACGCAGGTTTTCAAGGTCTAAAATATCTTGGTCGTTTGCTGTGGCATCTACCAGATAATTTGTAAGACCAATAACCACAACACAGCCAACCACTACCACCACACAGGCTAACGCAAAGCAAACCTTTAAAATGTTTGCAATAATAATTTTGGTTGTAGATTTTTCGCCGGTTCCCTTTGGAGGACGTCCCCCACCGCTGCCGCTGCCTGCCTTAGCGGCATTACCGCCATTGCGGGCGGGCGGTGCGCCGTTTGCACCAGCTGCTTTTGCGCCGGCCGGGGGCCTTTTGCCATTTACGCCGCCTGCTTGCCTGCCTGTTTGCGGCTCGGCTTTTGATGCCAGGCGGGTTTGGTAAGTCTCTTGCTCTTGTGCCGCCCGCTGCGCGCGACGATCTGCTGGCATTTGCTGGGCACCTGCCTGCTGTGCCGGAGCCGCCGCCCTGTTTTGTTGCTGCGGCATTTTTTGCTGGGGTTGCTGTGGCATTGTTTGGCGCGGCGCAGCCTGCTGCGGCATAACCTGCCGGGGGGCTGCCTGCTGGGGCATCCTTTGTGGGGGCTGCTGCGGCATTGTTTGGCGCGGCGCGGCCTGCTGCGGCGCCTGCGCACCCTGCCCGGCCACATAATACTGGCGGGGGGGCGGGGCTTGTTGCTGCCTATTTACAGGTGAGGCTTCCCTCTCTGCTGCCAATGTCTGCTCGGGAAACATATCGTATTCTCTGCTGGGGCGTGGGTTGGATGCACCCTGCCCCGGAACACGATTGCCCCGATTTTGGTTGTTAAACTGGTCGCTCAAAGCAAAACCTCCTCTGGGAGTATGTCGAAATGACAGGCAAAATTTGCCTATACAAGTACAACGAATTAAACTGCAATACGCTTCATTATATCTCTATTTGACAAAATTGAAAAGTTACAGTTTGCCATTACCTTCTTTTTAATGTGTGCAAGTACATTTTTATCAAAATACAAAAACATCTTTAGTATGTGCTTTTATTTGTAATTCATTGTTTGGTTTAGCTGTTTTATGGCGCTGCTTTTGATATATTTTTGGTATGAATTTACCGTTTGTTCATTAATTAAAACCTATTCCATTCATTCTTTTTAAACAAAATATCGTTTTTTCGTTTAAAAACACTTATTTTCTCCACTGTATCTTGTCACTTCTATTTTAAAAACTCGCTTTTATCCACGGTGGCAAATAAATCCAACAGCCTCTGCACCAAGGCGCAGAGGCTGTTTAGGTTTTTAAAGCTTATGTGGCTTTTGGCTTATTCGTAAACCAAATCGGTAATGTCGGCATCGTTCAGGTTAGAAGAATCATACCATTTTGCGCCGGTGTCAACAATTTCGCTTGCAGCGGTTTCGCCTTTGATGGCTTGTACGCTCAGCTCAACAGCTTTATAGCCAATTTGGAAAGGATCCTGTGTGATGGAACCATAGAACCAGCCGTTTTCAACGGCAGTACGCTGAGTTTTGCCTGCGTCAAAGCCAATGGCAATAATGCCGTTGTATTTGCCGCCTTCGGCAAATTCCTGTCCATCGTTAGAAGCAGCAAGGATGCCGCCGGCAGCGTTTTCGTTAGAACCGTAGATAGCGCTGAGGTTGCCTGCGCCCAGCAAAGTCTCGGCACCGGTCTTCATAGCATCGGCAGCGGTGGTGGGGGGTACGTTTACGTTGATAACCAATTTTGCTTCGCCAGAAGCAGCCTTGTTGTATTTGTCGTGTCCTTTAACTTCTACGTTCTCTTCACCAACCAGTTCAACCAGTTTGTCGATAAAACCGGCAGTACGGTTTACAACAGATTCAGAAGTTGCATCCTGAGAAAGAACGCCTACATATACGGGGCTTGCGCCGGTGGCAGCGTCTAATGCTGCTTTAAAATCTTCGTTGGCATACAGGTGCTCGGCAGCAATACCGGCAGCAGCTGCGTTATCGGTAGAAGCAGTTGCGAAGATAGCGCCTTCGGGAGCATTGGGAACGCCAGAGTCAAAACCGATTACGGGGATACCCTGCTCTACACACTGATTCAGCAGTTCCATAACCGACTGAGTATCCAAAGCGGCCAAAGCGATTGCATCGGGTTTTTTGTCGATGGCGGATTTCAGCATATCAACCTGCACAGCTACGTCGGTTTCGCTGGGAGGGCCATCAAAAGTGATTTCTACATCGTAGTCAATAGCGGCCTGCTCGGCGCCTACTTTAACTACCTGCCAGAACTGGTGCTGGAAACCTTTGGAAACGATAGCGATATAGGGCTTGTCGCCTGTAGCGGTAGAACCGGTGGCGGGTGTAGAACCTGACGCCGCGGGTGTTGATGCTGTGGTACCACAAGCTACCAGAGAAAGCGCCATTACGCATGCAAGTACAATTGCGAGAAACTTTTTGTTAAATGCCATTTCTAAATTTCCTCCTTTATTCTTGAGCAAAATATCTATTTGATAAGGGCCTCTCCCTTTCAAATACAAAAGAAATTAAACTTTTTCTGCCCTTTTGGTACGGTAGATATCAAGCAGAACAGCCAAGATAACAACAAGACCGGTAAAGAACGTTTGGTAATGTCCCTGCAGGTTCAAAGACATCAAGCCGGTTTTTAGTACACTCATTAAAAGTGCGCCAATTAACGTACCCACCATGGTGCCAACGCCGCCAGACATTGAGGTACCGCCAATTACAACAGCAGCAATTGCATTCATTTCCAGCCCATTACCGGTACCCGGAATGATGGAAGTATAAGTAGCGGCATATGCTACGCCTGCAAGACCTGCAAAGAAACCACATATGGTGTACACAAGCAATTTCCAGTTAGAAGCATTTACGCCAGATAAACGAACCGCTTCTTCGTTAGAACCAATGGCAACCGTATAGCGACCAAATTTTGTTTTGTTTAGCAAGAACACCGCAAGTATAAAAAAGACACCCATATAGATAAGACCGGTGGGAATACCGCCGCTTGTTTTGTAAAAAACTTGCTTATAGAAGCCATTTTCATCAAAACTGGAGGGCCAATACTGTGTAGTAACTTTGGTTATAATGCTGCCTGCGCCCTGAGTCATCATCATCATACCCAGTGTTGCAATAAAAGGGGGCAGTCCAACTTTAGAAATTAAAAGCCCGTTGATAAACCCAATAGCGGTTGCATTAATTACTACATAAGCCAGCGCCAGCCATATGTTTAACCCCGTGTTTACAAAATATGCACCCAATAGAGCCGAAAACATCATGTTGGTACCAATAGAAAGATCTATGCCGCCTGTAGTAATTACAAATGTAATACCAAATGCCATTAATGCTACAGAATATGTGCTTTCTAGCAAACTTATAAAAGACCCCG
Source organism: Oscillospiraceae bacterium (assembly GCA_047972265.1). GTDB lineage: Bacteria > Bacillota > Clostridia > Oscillospirales > Ruminococcaceae > JAAYCI01. The sequence goes on from JBKEAM010000022.1 coordinate 25,361, forward strand.
GAAAAAAGTTGCGTCCAAATCTCCAAAAAAACAAAAACAAGATAACCAACGCAACCGGAGCCATCAGTTTTTGCCAATCAAATTTACGCGTTTGTTCATTAACCATTGGTTCAATACTCCCTTTCTCTCCTAATTGCGCATGGTAGCGTACTTCATAATAGTTTGTTGGTCGGCTTCTTGAATATCTAGTATTTTTGTCAAGCGCCCTTCACACATACATACTATACGGTCACTCATTCGCAATACTTCCTGCAACTCCGACGAAATCATGATGATGGACTTGCCCTGATGCGCAAGCTCGCTCATCAGCTTATATATTTCGCTTTTGGCCCCCACGTCAATGCCGCGGGTAGGTTCGTCAAAAATCAAAACATCACAATTGCGGATTAGCCATTTTGCTATAATTACCTTTTGCTGGTTGCCACCAGATAAACGGCGAATTAACTGGGAGATAGAAGGGGTTTTTACGTTGATTTTTTCCACATATTCTTGCGCGGTATGGCGAATTTTACGATCGTCTATAACACCTGCGTTAGAAAACTTTTCGAGGTCTGCAAGAACCATGTTGTCTGCTATAGAAAGCCCTACCGCCAATCCAAAGCGTTTGCGATCCTCCGAGAGGTAACCAATGCCTGCATGCACTGCGTCTTTAGGGGTGCGAATGTTTACCTGTCTGCCATTTATTGTAATTTCTCCGGCCAGTTTTGGGTCTGCCCCAAATATCAAACGCGCCACCTCGGTGCGGCCTGCTCCCATTAATCCAGCAAAGCCTAAAATCTCACCTTTTTTCAAGTCAAAAGAAACATCTTTTACCACGCGGGATCTTAACCCTTTCACATCCAATATCACAGGTGCATCGGGTGCCACTTCACTGGCTGTTTTTGGGGGTTCATAAATGGTGCGCCCTACCATTGCATGGATGATTTCATCCAGGTTGGTTTCTTTGGTTGTAAGTGTTTTTACATACTCGCCATCGCGCATAACGGTTATGCGGTCAGACATTTCCATAATTTCATCCATACGGTGGGATATATAAATCATGGCAACACCGCGCTCACGCAAAGAGTTCATGATTTTAAACAGTTCTCGTATTTCCGATTCTGTTAATGCAGCCGTGGGTTCATCTAAAATCAGTACCGAAGATTCAAAAGAAATCGCCTTTGCAATCTCAACCATTTGCTGTTTACCTACGGTAAGGCGAGATACTTTGACAGTGGGAGAAATGTTTACCTGTAAATGGCTAAACAGTTCCTGCGCGCGGCGATTTAGCTTTGCATCATCCAACAAAAAACCTTTGGATTCCCGTCCAATAAACATGTTTTGGGCGGCTGTAAGGTGGTTCATCAGGTTTAATTCCTGGTGAACAATAGAAATACCTGCTTCCTGAGCCTCTTTTGGACCTGTAAAGTTTACCACTTGATTTTTATATGTTATTTCACCCGAATCCGCCTTATAAATCCCGGTTAGCACCTTCATAAGGGTAGATTTTCCTGCGCCGTTTTCCCCTACAAGCGCATGCACTTCACCTGGCATCAACTCTAAATTTACCTGTTTAAGGGCGTGCACCCCCGGAAACATTTTGTCGATGCCTTTCAATTCTAAAATAGGCTTTCCCTGAACAGGAACATTCTCCGGCATATACATGGTTCCTCCTTCCACCACCAATAACACAGCCTCACGCTGCGCTATAACAAAGCATTCAGTATCTGTTTTTGTCTATTTCATTATAGTTTCACTTTTATGGCAAGCCCATAGAATATATTCCGAAAAAAGTATAATATTATCTGATTTGTATAAAATTTCGTTGCCAGGGTCGCCTTTTATACGGTATCATAAGGTATATTACAGGGAGGCTGCCGGGCAGTGTGTTCCCTTTTATCACGGCAAATATGGAGCAAAACTATGTACAAAATTATGTTGGTAGAAGACGAGCCGGAAGTTTTAGATTCTATGCTCAGGATTATACGCTGGGATCTGGTTGGCTTTGAAACACCCCGCGGGTGCCGGGACGGACGCCAGGCCCTTGATCAATTGGAGGAAGGCTTTACCCCCGATGTTGTAATTACCGATATATGTATGCCGCATGTAGACGGCTTAGAATTGACCGCATGGCTGGGTGAGCACTTGCCGGACACATTGGTAATTATACTTTCGGGTTACGACGAGTTTGGCTATGCGCAAAAGGCTATTCAGTACCGGGTACACGATTATGTACTAAAGCCTGTTACCCCTTACCGTGTAGAAGAAATATTGGTAGGCGCTGCCGAGGCCTTGCGCCAGCAGCGCTTTAGCAGCGAGCACGGCATTGTACAAATTGCCGAACTGCATTTTTTAAATCGCCTGCTTACTGCCCAGATGGATGCCGCCGTGATTGCCGAAAATTGCAGACAGTATTCTTTAAATTTAGACAGCTCCTTTTACTTGGTAGCTGTTGCAGACATAGACCGCTTGCCCCCGCAAGAAGACCCCGACGACAGCAGTGAGCTTGACTTGCTGCGGTATGCACTGCAAAATATTGCCGCCGAGCTACTGCAAAAACAAAAAGGGCTTACCGCTTTTCAGGGTACCGACCGTACCCTAAAGCTTATTTCGGGCGGGCAAACACCCGAAGAAAGCACCATACTTATTAAAAATGCAGTAGAAGAAATTTCCCAAAAAATGCAAGAAGCTTTAAAATGCAGCCTTTCTGCCGGGTTTGGAGAAAGCATGGCAGACCTCTCTGGCTTATACTATTCTCATCAGCAGGCATTAAACGCCCTTGCACTGCGTTTTTATAGCGGAGAAGGCGGCCGCATAGATTTTAACGAAGAGATTGAAAAACATGGACGCATAGACTTTATGCAGTACGAAAGCCAGTTTGAACAAGCCATACGCGCATTTGATACAGACACCTCTCTTACTACCCTGCACAAAATGTTTGATGCCCTGCAAAAAGAGCGGGTGCCGTTTGAAAAATGTGTTAAGTACTGCCAGCGGCTGGTAGTGCTTTTGCTTAACTTTACTTCCAGCCTGGTAGAAGATAAAGAACTGCACCTTTTAGAGAGTGCGTGGGAAAAAAGCAACCTGTACGACGCCCATACCATTAAGCAGATGGAGCAGTTGATGTTGGCGTTTTGCGAGCAGGTTTTTGAGTTGCAGTCCCTCGTTTCGGGAGATTCTACTTCTGCGCTGATGCTGCAAGCAGAAACCTTTATAAAAGAAAATTACTCTAACCCCAAGCTTTCTTTGCAGATGGTTACAGACCACCTTGCCATTAGCACCAGTTATTTCAGCTCTATTTTTAAAACCCGCTTTGGAGCCACCTTTGTAGAATACCTAACCCGCATGCGGATGGAAAAAGCAAAGCAAATCCTTATTTTTACAGACCACCGCACTTACGAAACCGCCGAAGAAGTTGGGTTTTCCGATCCCCATTATTTTTCGGTTGCGTTTAAAAAATTTACCGGGATGACCCCTAAAGAGTACCGAGAAAATAAGCGCAAGCAGCGCACAACATCCGAAGCACCCTGCGCCGAATAGACACTGCCTGTATATTATTTTCTTTTCTTATGTTTACCGAGGCTTTATTGTTATATTTATTAATAGTATTAAAAGAGAGGATGCTGTAAAGTTGGCGGCACTTAAAAAATACATACAGCGCAACAGCATCAAAACCAGCATGGTTCTCTTTTTTATGCTGCTTATTGCTGTTATTGTGGCTTTTTTATCCCTTACTTCGTACCGCAATACCATTAAAAGCTCGGAAGAACTTTCGATTCAGTACACTGTAAGCCTTTTAAAAGATGTAAATGCCAGCATCGATTCTTACATAGACAACATGACCAGCATGGCAAAGGTTGTGGTAGAAAACAACGATGTGCGACAGTTGATGTCTTACCTTGACCGGCGGCACAACGGCAAACTGGGCGAAAATGAAGAACTTGATTACGACAGCCTTGTTACCCTTGCCATGGGGCATATGGATGTGGTTGCCAAAACGCGAACGGATATTACAAACATCTCAATTATTTCTAAGTACGGCGATATTGTTTTAAGTGATAAAGATAAGCAGGTGAACCCCTACTCTAACTACCGTACACTGGATTGGTTTTTACGCCCGCTTTCTTACAAAGACCAATATTTTGTTTCTCCCTCTCATGTACAAAACCTGATAGAAGGAGAGTACAAGTGGGTTATTTCAATATCCAAAGCCATTACAGACCCCGTAACCGGCGAAGTAACCGGTGTAATGGTGGTAGACCTTAACTACCGTTCTATCGAGAGCATTTGTGAAAACGTACAGCTTGGCAAAACAGGCTATATTTATATTGTAGATTCCAAACGGAACATCATTTTTCATCCGCAGCAGCAGCTTTTGTACGCCGGCATTAAAACCGAAAGTATTGTAGAGGTGCTGAAAGCAGACAACAGTGAGGGTTTTATCCGCCTGCAAAATGATAACCGCATTTATATCCGCAACGATTCTCCCACCACACTGTGGACCGCCGTAGGCGTGGTAAACACTCAAGAGCTGGTAAGCTCGCGCGATTATATTGTGCGGTTTTACATTGCCCTTGCACTGGTTGCCATTGCGGTTGCCGGTTTGTTTGCCATTATTATTTCCAACGGGATAACCTCTCCTCTTCGACAGTTAGAATCTACTATCCACAGTGTAGAAAAAGGAGATTTTGATGTGCGCGCCGAGGTACGCAGCGACAATGAAATAGGCCATTTAAGCACTACCTTTAACCTGATGGTTGGCCGCATACAAGGTTTAATGGACCGCGCAGTAGCCGACGAAGAACAAAAACGGCAAAGCGAAATAAAGGCCTTGCAGGCCCAAATAAACCCGCACTTTTTGTACAACACACTAGACACCATCATCTGGATGTCTGCTGCCGGTAAAAACGAAGAGGTAGTGCACGTAACCTCGGCGCTTGCACAGCTTTTTCGCACCAGTATAAGCCAGGGAGAAAGCCTTGTGCCCCTGCAACTGGAAACAGAAAACATCAACAGCTATCTCACTATTCAAAAAATGCGCTACACCGATAAGCTTAGTTATTCTTTGGATATTCCTTCTTCTTTATACTTTTACCGGCTGCCAAAGCTTATTTTGCAACCCATTGTAGAAAACGCCATTTATCACGGCATCAAACCTTTGCAAGAGGGTGGCAAAGTGCATATTTCGGCGCAAAGCACCGAAGAAAAAATGATTCTTACTATAGAGGACACCGGGGTAGGAATGACCGCGGCCCAAATTAAAAAGCTGTTTTCTGCACAAGAAAGCGACTCTCGCAGCATTGGTATTTTAAACGTACACAACCGCATTCGCCTTTTGTTTGGCATCGACTATGGGCTTGTATATACCAGCCAGCAAGACAAAGGCACCCGGGTAGACATCCATCTTCCATTGATACAAGAGGGGGACACCGATGCAAAAACGTAAGGTTTTATATACTCTTGTTTCCCTGCTTATTTTATCTGCATTTGGGCTTTTAACATGGCAATTGCTTTTTCCCGAAAGCAGCCTTAAACTGATACCCGAAAAGGATTCTTCTAAAACCTACTCCATACAGGTGGTTTTAAAAGCGCGCAACGCCTCGCCAGACTTTTGGCGTATTGTAGAGCAGGGCATAGATGTAGCTGCCGAAGAATGCGATATAGAGTATGAGGTAAACGGCCCACCCGCAGAAATAGACATAGACACCCAGATACAGATGGTGCGCAATGCCATTGCCAAAAAGCCAGACGCGATTATTTTGGCCGCCAGCGATTACGAAAAGTTGGTGCCGGTGTGTAAAGAGGCTTTTGAGGCAGGCATACCTGTAATTATGTTGGACAGCAACGTTAACTACGACAAAGCCGTTACCCTTGTAAGCACCGATAACTATGAAATTGGCCGCAAACTGGCAGACCTTTTGGGCAATTATATTGGCGAGGATGACCGGTTTGGAGTGGTGGGGCATTTTCCTTATACCACCACCGCGGTGGGCCGCAGTACTGGCCTGCTGGAAAACACCCCCAATTCGGATGAGCGTTTGGTGGCACTGGAGTATTGTGACGGCAAGGTTGAAATTGCAAAAGAAAAAGCCACCAAGATGTTGCTTGAAAACCCCGACATTAAGGCCATGGTTGGCTTAAACGAGGCCTCTTCTTTAGGCATAGCCTACGCTCTTACAGAGCTTGGGCTAGAGGGGCAAATTCCACTGATTGCCTGCGACTCATCTACCGCACAAATTAAATACATGGAAAACGGCACAGTGCCCGCCTGCGTTGTACAAAACCCTTTTAACATGGGTTACCTAAGCATGCAGGCCGCCGTACAACATTTACAGGGCAAAAGCCTGCCGGATTTTATTGATACCGCCAGCGTCATTGTTACCCGGGAAGAAATGTATAAGCCAGAATATCAAAAACTGCTTTTCCCTTTTACCGACAGCTAAGGCAAAAGAAGCAGATATATTTTAAATACACGGCACCCACGGGCCCGCCGTAAAAAAGAAAGGGTTTGTTGTTATGTTAAAAGGAATTCCGTCCGTTTTGCAGCCAGAATTGCTGAAGATTTTGATGGAGATGGGACATGGAGACACCATTGTAATAGGGGATGGCAATTTCCCCGCTGCCTCTATGGGCAAACGTGTGGTACGCTGCGACGGCGTAGGCACCAGTGTTGTTTTAGACGCAATTTTGCAGTTGATGCCCCTGGACAGTTTTGTGCCCGCACCGGTGGAGCTAATGGAGGTTGTGCCCGGTGATGATTATGTCCCCCCCGTTTGGGACGAGTACCGTGGTATTATTGGCAAATACGAGCCGGTGAATAACGGCATAGAACATGTAGAACGCTTTGAGTTTTATGACCGGGCGCGTGCCGCCTACGCGGTGGTAAGCACCTCCGAAAGCGCCCTGTATGCAAACATTATTTTGCGTAAAGGTGTTATAAAATAGCAATATAGTTAAAAAGAGTGCAGTTGTTACACTGTGCTCTTTTTTATTACAAAGCTTTTACAATGCATGTTTTACCCTTTTTATTTTGTTCTTTTTGCAAAAAAGAGTATACTGTAAACATGCATATCTTATTGTTTTATTATGCAAATATTTAAAAGGAAACAGGCTGATGAAAGAGCTTACAATGTTTTATTTAAAGTCTTGCCCTTATTGTAAACGAGCCTTTGGCTACATGAATGAGCTAAAAGCGGAAAACCCTGCTTATGCCGATATTCCTTTAAAATTGATAGAGGAACGCGAAGAGGCCGAGCTTGCCAACAGTTACGATTATTATTATGTGCCCACCTATTATATGGCAGGTGAAAAGGTACATGAGGGCGCCATTGACAAAGACGGGGTAAAAGCCGTATTGGATGCCGCATTGGCGTAAGTTTTTACAACAAACCACCTGTGTTTACAGGTGGTTTGTATTGCTTTTTACGGTTAGTTTTGGTACAATCTGCTTTATTACACTAATAAACTGAACTGCAAGGATGTGGGGAAATGGGTATTACCGGCGAAAAACTGTGGCAGGCCCCTGCACCACAACAGTTGGCAGAAATGGCAGGGCACAGCGTTACCATGCGTGCCACAGTGCACAACATCCGCGAGCTTGGCGGTATTTCTTTTGTTGTATTGCGCACTGGCCGCTACCTGTACCAAACTGTGTGGGACAAAGAGGTATGCAAAACCCCTATAACAGAGCTTTCTGTTGGGGATGCCGTAGAGGTAGAGGGAACCGTACGCTTAGAGCCCCGTGCTGAGGGCGGCGTTGAAGTTTTGCTAAATAGCTTTGTGGTGTTAAATCATCCGGCTACCCCTGCTCCCCTCAATTTGGCTGATAGAAATTTAAAGGCAACCTTGGGCACCAATATGGAATACCGCACTACAGCTCTGCGCCATCCTAAACAGCGCGCTGTGTTTCGCATTTCCGAAGGCATAGTTACCGCATTTCGCAATTTTATGCTGGCAAACGGCTTTGCCGAAATTCACTCTCCCAAGATAGTGGGCATTACCGCCGAGGGCGGTGCCGAGGTTTTTCATCTGGATTATTTCGATCAGGCTGCCTCGCTTACCCAAAGCCCTCAGTTTTATAAGCAAACTTGCGTTGCGTTTTTCGACCGTGTATTTGAGGTTGGCCCGGTTTACCGTGCAGAGCTACACAATACCAGCCGCCATTTAAACGAATATACCGGCCTAGATTTTGAGATGGGCTTTATCCATAGTATGGACGATATTATGGAAATGGAAACTGGTATGCTGCGCCACGTTATGGATGTGCTGCGCGACCAGTATTCTTACGAGCTAAATCTGCTAAAAGTAGAGCTGCCCGAAGTAAAAGAAATCCCCACCATTCGCTTTGCCGATGCGCTTCAGCTTTTGCGCGGCATTGGCGGCGGCAAAAACAAAGGTGACCTTACCCCCGAAGATGAAGTGCTGCTTTGCAACCACTTTAAAGAAAAGGGAGAGGGCGAATTTGTTTTTGTAACCCACTTCCCCTCTGGCAAGCGCCCATTTTATGTAATGGATGACCCCGAAGCCCCCGGCGAAACGCTGTCATTCGATTTGCTTTTGCGTGGCCTAGAAATTACCACCGGCGGGCAGCGTATCCATTCTTATGAGAATCAGGTACAAAAACTGGAGGCACGTGGCCATAACCCTGCCGACTTTGAAAGTTACATTGGTGTACACCGTGTAGGCTTGCCCCCTCATGGCGGCCTTGGCATTGGATTGGAACGTTTGGTGATGAAAATCTGTAATCTTTCCAACATCCGCGAAGCCAGCCTATTCCCTCGGGATATCAACCATTTGTATCCATAATTTATATTCTCTGTTTATTAAAAGTAATCATCAAAAAAGCCTTCCATTTTGGAAGGCTTTTTTCTATTTTAAGATAATTTCACAGCTGTTGTGTTGTAACTTGGCATAAATATTCATAGGCAAAGCTATTTTAAGACTGCTTGCATTTATTTTATAATTTGCTTTCCTTCTCGTGCTTCTTTTTTGCAAAAAATACGTGCTGGGCTGCCACCACCAGCTCTTTTACATTTAGGCCAATCAAGCCCATAAGTGCCAACCCACACCATGCAATCCAGCCCCAGGGGCGCAAAATCATAACCATTGTTTCTGCCAGTATCAAAGCCGTATTTATCAGCAGCTTTACCGGCTGATACCGCATGGTGATAAAGCGGCGGGCCATAATGGCACGTACCACAAAAATAACCATGCTGCTGGACATATTGGCAATGCCCGCACCATACAGCCCAAGTATGGGGATAAGCACCGAGTTAAGCGCAAGGCTGGTACCAGCGCCTATTAATACGCTGTACAGGGTAAGGGTAGACTTTTTTTCTACCACAAAAACGCTGCTCATAAAAGATTGTAAAAATGTAAATACCGAGGATATTGCCAAAAATGGCACATAACGCCAAGCCTCGTAATACTCGGCATTGCCGGAAAGCAAGCGCACTGCCAATTGACAAAAAAAGATAAGCCCGCCGCCTATTATAAATGCAACCGCCATTACCGCCGCGTACACGGTAGAAAAAAACGCCCCCTTGTCCTCATCCTGCCCGTCGGTTACAGCAGAAATTTGCCAGGCCTCAGTAAAAAAAGTAGAAATAACCGATACAATCCCCGAAGGTTTAGCCGCTACCCCATACAGCCCGGTGGCGCTTTGCCCCACTATATACGTAATAAAAAAGCGATCGCTTGTGCTTACCAGCCACCAAGATATGGTACTGGGCACTAGCGGTAGGGAGTAGCGCAGCATTTGTAAAAACAAAGGCTTATTAAATTGTTTAAAGTTGATGTAGCGCCATAAGCCCATTACAATAAACAGGCCGAGGGTACTGGCTAGGTCTGCCGAAATGATGGATAAAAAATAGCCGGTGGTGCCCATTTTAAAATAAACAAGGTAAAGCATATTAAAGCCCACCGTATATAGCGATGCCAAAATGCCATCTATAGCATATAGGCGTATCCGCATTTGCGAGCGCACAAACTGGCAACATAGCAAACGCAGGCAACTGGTAAACATATACACAATCATAAGCAGTATCTCGTTTTGCAAATGCGGAATTAAACTAAAAATGGGAGATACCAGCACGATGCCGGTAAGCCCCAGTAAAATGGTAACCAATCCATTGGTAAATACATTATCGGCGGGTATATCTTTATCCAGCCCAAAGCGTATTACGGCCTGCGCTATGCCAAGCCCCATAAGGGGGATCAGTACGTTGGCTGTTTGCTCCAACGTCTCTTTGCTGCCGTATGCCGCCACCCCCAGCACTGTGGTATACAGGCGTGTTAATAAAACACTTAATATTTTGCTGGAAAAACTGCTTATGCCCAGTAACAGTGTGTTGGTTACTAGGCGGGAATATTTGTTTTGTTTTTGCAGCACACTCAAACGTTTACCTCTTTTGCAGGCAGTTTTGCCCTTTTGCGGTTTTACATTTTATACTTATTTAGTTTACAACAACTTAGCCTGTTCTTAAACACTTTTATAAATGTTACTTTATATTGCGCAATCCAGCAACTATTTTATGTTTCGTAGCTTTTATCTTTTTTATTTGCATAGACACAAAACCGTAAAAGGCCTCTTTAGGCATGCAAAAAGCCGGGGCATTTGCCCCGGCTTTTTTAGTATTTAATTATAAATTTGTAGTGGGCTATAAAAATCACCCACAAAAGAGCCTTATTCCCACGGTTCTTTTGTATTTCCCTGCCCTTTGTGCCAAACCCATTTTTCTGATGTTGTGGCAGTTTTGGCGGGCGGCTCGGTTTGGCTCTCTTGTTTTTTACGGGGTTTTTTAAGCATTTGCTGTACCGTTTTAAGCAATGCGCTTCCGTTTAAAGCAACCAAAACCAGCAAAATTGCCCCACACCATATAGGCCAGTAAGATAGCTGCATCATCATAATAAGGGCTTCTGCCATTATCAATGCACTGTTTACAATTAGCTTTAAGGGCTGATAGTTTATTTTTATAAACTTGCGTGCCATAAACACACGCACCAAAAATATAACAACACTGCTGGTAAGGTTTGCAATACAGGCGCCAAATACCCCAATAAAAGGAATAAGGGTTGCGTTAAGCGCAATGCTTGTAGCGGCACCAATGAGCACACTGTATAAAGACAGCGAAGATTTTTTTTCTACCACAAATACGCTGCTCATAAAAGACTGCAAAAAGGTAAAAACAGAAGAAATAGCAAGCAGGGGCACATAAATCCATGCCGCATGGTAAGAAGTACGGCTAACCAGCATGCGCACAATTATTTTAGAAAACAAAATAAGCCCGCCGCCTATTAAAAATGCCACCGCCATTAGCGCACCGTATACGGTAGAAAAAAACCGGCCTCTGTCTTCGTCCTGTCCATCGGTTACGGCAGAAATTTGCCATGCCTCGGTAAAAAAGGTAGATACCGCAGACACAAGCCCCGGCGGTTTTGAGGCGGCAACATACAGGCCGTTTGCCTCTCCCCCTACCATATACATAATAAAAAACCGGTCGCTTGCATTGGCCAGCCACCAGGATATGGTAGCGGGAACCAGCGGCAGAGAATATTTAAGCATTTGCACAAACAGGGTTTTGTCCATACCGCCAAACTTTATATAGCGCCAAAGACGGGCAATAATAAACAGGCCCAGTGCACTTAAAAGGTCGGTGGCTATGGTTGCCAGCAAATAGCCGGTAACGCCCATTTGCCATTTTACCAAAAATAATACATTAAAAAGCACGGTATACAGGGTTGCCAAAATACCATCTACCGCATACAGCTTTATAAGCATTTGCGAGCGCACAAACTGGCAAAACAACAAACGCATAGAACTTGTAAGCATATATATTAACAACAATATAATGTTGCCGTTTAAGTGCGGAGCCAAAGAAAAAACCGGAGACAGCAGCAAAATACCCGCCAAGCCCAGTAATATGGTAACAAACCCGTTGGTAAATACATTTTCACTTGGGATATCTTTATCCAGCCCAAAACGAATTACGGCTTGGGCAATACCAAGCGTCATTAACGGAATTAAAAGGTTTGCGGTTTGTACTACGGCATCGGCTTCGCTCCACATTGCCTCTGACAATACGGAAGTATAAAGCTTGGTAAGCAAAAAACTAAGTATTTTGCTGGAAAAGCTGCTGATACCCAGCAACAGCGTATTGGTTACCAGGCGGGAATATTTGTTTTGTTTTTGCAGTGCGCTCAAATTCAAATCCTCTTTTATATAAGGCCCCGCTAGCCCCTTTTTTCAAAAAACATTGCCAGTTTACTCCGCAAGGCGCAATAAACGCCGCCGCTGTTTATAGTCCGGCATCAGGCGTGCCATTTCGGCATGAAATCCCTCTTGATGGTTTGGGTGCAAAAAATGCACATACTCGTGCAGCACCACATATTCTATCGCAGCCATGGGTTTATCTGCAAGCCGCGTATTAAGTGTAATGGTTTTTGTTACGGTATTGCACACACCCCAGCGTGTTTTCATCTCGCGCACCCGCAGGGTGGGCCGCTTGCCCCCAAGCAAGCTAGAAAATAAGGGAAATATCTGTTCGCTTATCTGGGTAAACAACTCTAGGCATTCTTGCTTGGTGTGCTGCGGCGGCAAATTTTGCCGTTGCAGTACGCTTTGCCTGTGTTTGTAAATCCAATCGGATTTTAGCGTTAAAAAGGCCTCTATATCTTTTTGGGGCATTTTGGGCGGAGCACTTACCCGTACACTTCCGTTGGAGGCTATTCTTAAATTAAGATTGCGTACACGCTTGCGCTCAAGGGTATATTCTACACATCCCCTGTTTGTTTGCAGCTGTAGTTTTTGCATAGTTGCCTTTCTAAATATACCCCTGTAACACACGCCGCATTTTGCATACAGTCAATTTTTAAAATTTTATGCCTATATTTTTAACTTTTGTATTGTGTTTTGCCATAGTAAAAAACTGCTGTAAATGCTGGATAATCCCGCAGTTACAGCAGCATATGGGATATTGGCTTACTCGGTAACTTCTTCGAAGTTCTCCGGGCCTGTAGCGCCACATACAGGGCAAACATCTGGCGGGGTATCTCCCTCAAATACCTCACCACAAACAAGACAAACCCATTTCTTCATAGGATTCTACCTCCGTTTTTTAGGTGTGGATTTATTATAGCAGAAGCGCCTTTTAAGTACAAGCTAGTTAAGCCTGTCGCCATCTGCCTGCAAGGGCAGGCGGGCATACCTTGCCAGCACCAAATCCACCACCAAAAGGCCTGCTCCGGGCAAATAATAAGCCCCTGTATTATATAGGGTGCCCTGCGTATAGGCCAGTAGCATACTTACAACACTTATCACTGCGCCCGCCGCACAAATAACAACGCCCGTCACACACAGCCAAAAGGCAAGGCGGCCGTTGTTCTTTTTAAAAACACGCATAAACGAGGCAAACAGTCCTGCATAAAGCGCCAGCTCCAGCGCACGCCTTGCAACTGTCAGCACGGTGTTTCCCTCTATAAAAAACTCTACCGCGCATACGGGAACAAGCACCAAACACACCCACATCGACAGGGTAAAACCGCCGTTTTCGTGGCGCAAGCCCCTAATGCCATTAAATACAATCAGGTAGCCAACGGCATCTATAAACATATCCCGCAGGCCTGCGGCGGGCATGCGTATGTACACAAACAGCAGGCCCAAAAGCACAAGCAAAACAGATGTGCGGCGCATGTTTCCTCCTAATGGTCTTTCATGTAGTCCTCAAAGGTGGCATATTTTACTTCCACCTTTTCGCGGGTAATCAGGCGCATGCTGTTGTCTTGCGCCAGCTCGTTTTCGCTAAAATCAAACACGCCTTTTTCGTTGGTGGGCGGTGGCGGGGGTGCTTTAACAGGTGCTGTTGGCTGCTTTACCGCTGCCTCGTTTGGCTGCTTATTTTGTGTGTTTCCATTTTTGCTTTTTCCGCGTCTGCGGTTATTGTTACGGCTCATATCGGCATCTCCCTTCTGGATTTGCTCGGAAGGCTCACTGCTCCATACCGGACGTTTGGTAGAAATAGCCTGCCCCCCTGTTAAATTTGTATACGGATCATAGGCGGAAGGGCGCGGGCGCCTTTCCTTTTTGTTTATATTTGCAACCGGCTTTTCTACGGCTTTGGAGGCAACCGCAACGGCACCCTCCCTGCGGGAAAGTGCTTTTGGCTGCCTTGCAACCTGATTTGCCGGTTTTTCAACTTTTTTATCTCCCTGTGGCTTTTTTTGCACAGCCTTGCGGGAGAGCTTTTCTTCTTTTAGGGCTTCTTTTTGAGGGGTATTTTTGCTTTTGCGGGCGGATTTTTGCCCTCCGGCTTTTTCTTCCACCTTAGGCTTTTGCGCACCGGGCTGCTGTTTTACGGTAGGGGTAAATACCTGCATAGGCCAGGCGTGCTCGGTTACTTCGTCTATTTTAAAGCCTATCAGCTTTTCAATATCAACAAGATATTCCAGCTCGTCTACACAGCAAAAGCTGATGGCTATGCCGCCACGACCTGCGCGACCGGTGCGCCCAATGCGGTGTACGTAGGTTTCGGGCATGTTGGGCAAATCGTAGTTAAAAACATGAGAAAGCTCGCTGATATCCAACCCACGGGCGGCAATATCGGTTGCCACAAGTACCTTAATTTTGCCCTCTTTAAAGCGTCCAAGTGCGGTTTGGCGTGCCCCCTGGCTTTTACTGCCATAGATGGCCATTGCCTCTATTTTAGCGCGGGATAATTCTCGCACCACTCTGTCTGCCCCATGTTTTGTGCGGGTAAATACAAGCGCGCTCGAAATATCGGGTGCAGAGAGCAAACTGGCCAGCAGGTGGCGTTTATTGGTTTTATCCACCTTATACAAAGATTGGCTGATACTTTCTACCGTGCTGGAAATGGGCGTTACAAATACCCGTGCGGGGTTGTGCAGCAGGCTGTTTGCAAGGTTTACAATCTCATCCGGCAGGGTGGCCGAAAACAAAAGTGTTTGGCGCTTTTGCGGCAACAGGGCCATAACTTTTTTTACATCGTGCACAAAACCCATATCCAACATACGGTCGGCTTCGTCCAGTACAAAAATTTCGAGGGATGAAAGAGAAATAAAACCCTGCCCAATTAAATCGTTTAGGCGTCCGGGGGTGGCAACCAAAACATCTACCCCGCTTTTTAACTGCTTTACCTGAGGTGCCTGCCCAACGCCCCCAAAAATAACCGCGGTACGCAGCGGCAGGTATTTGCCGTATTGCTCAAAACTTTCGGATATTTGCAGAGCCAGCTCCCGCGTAGGGGTAAGAATCAAAGAACGTATGGGGCGTTTGCCCTGCACTTTTTTATCGGCCAGCAACTGCAAAATAGGCAGCGCAAAAGCCGCCGTTTTGCCTGTGCCTGTTTGCGCACAACCCAACAAATCCCGCCCGGCAATTACCGGCGGAATGGATTGTTCTTGTATGGGGCTGGGGCTTGTATATCCTGCATCATTTATCGCCCGCAGCAAAGGGGGCGTAAGGTTTAAACTGCTAAAATCCATATGGTGTTTGTTCACATTCCAATCTTTGTTTATGGTTAATTATATCACACCAAATAAAAAATGAACAGCGTGTCCCATTTGCCCCTGTGGTATACTATAGCTAGGGCATTATACGTTATTTGGGGTTTAAACCGTGCCGCTTTATTACAACGGCATCTGTTAAAACCACGCCTTATTTATACGGTGTATTTTAGTAAACAGGCAAGCGCTTATTTTGTTTAACATTTTTTAAATTTGCCCGTACAAAAATTATTTTATTTGCCCGCGGGTTGCCAATACCATTTTGCGGGCAAAGCTTTAGGAGGTTTACCGATGGAAAAAACCATATATTTAGCCGGTGGCTGCTTTTGGGGCACACAGCAATATTTTGCACTGTTGCAGGGCGTAACCAAAACAGAGGTTGGCTATGCCAACAGCAATGTACAAAACCCCACTTACGAGCAGGTGTGCAGCGGCAGTACCCACGCTGCCGAAACGGTAGCGGTAACATATGATGACGAGAAAATTCCACTTTCTTTTATACTAGATATGTATTTTAAAGTAATAGACCCCACCGCTTTAAACCGGCAGGGGCACGACGTAGGCACCCAGTACCGCACCGGCATTTACTATACAGACCCGCAGGATGCCCCCACTGTGCGGAGCGCGCTTGATGCCCTGCAACAAAATTACAACCGCCCTTTGGCCGTAGAGGCTGCACCTCTGCAAAACTTTTATTCTGCCGAAGAATACCACCAAAACTACCTTGTTAAAAACCCCGGCGGCTACTGCCATGTGCCGCAGGCCGCCTTTGCCGAGGCACGCAGTGCAAAGCCTTCCCAAAAGCTGGTATACCGCAAAGCCACCCAAAAGGAACTTGCGGACGCCCTTACCCCCTTGCAGTACGATGTAACCCAAAACGCCGCCACCGAAGCCCCTTTTACCAACGAATACAATGCAAAATTTGACCCCGGCATTTATGTGGACATTACCACAGGAGAACCCCTTTTTGTTTCTACAGACAAGTTTGAATCTGGCTGTGGGTGGCCCAGCTTTTCTCGCCCCATTAAAGACAGCTTGCTGGAAGAAAAGCCAGACTACACCCTCTCTCGCCCCCGTACAGAAGTGAGAAGCAAGCTGAGTGATGCACACCTTGGGCATGTATTTGAGG
>JBKEAM010000029.1:0-10115 GCA_047972265.1 Oscillospiraceae bacterium
TGCACTGGATATCCTTCTTGTCGGTTCATCCTAAAAAAATAAATTGATATTTTATACCATTACAAAACACAAAGCCACTTGCTATATGAGCAAGTGGCTTTGTGTTCTTGCATTGTTCCCCTCAATTTTTGCACTTTTCTTATTTGACAAACCCAGCCACCCTATGCTATAACTATTTCATTGAATAAATATTCAATGAAATGAGTTGATGAAAATGGCCCCCACTATGAGGGAGCAGCAAAAAGAAGAACGCCGGCAGCAAATACTGCAAGCCGGGCTAGATTTATTTGTACAAAAGGGCTTTGCAGCCACCAAAATTACCGATATTGCCAAGGCCGCCAACATGAGCACCGGGCTTATGTTCCACTACTTCCCCTCTAAGCAGGCGTTGTACAACGCCCTTGCCCAAATAGGCCAGCAGGGCGCACAAATGGCGCTGCCGCAAGAGGGCAGCAGCCCCCTTGCCTTTTTTACCGGCATTGCCCAGGGTATTTTGCAGGCGCTTTCTTCCTCGCCTTTTTACGCCAAAATATTTTTGCTTATGTCGCAATCTTTACGGGGCGATGCCCCAGAGGAAGCAATAGAGGCCGCCGCCCAAACCAACAACATACAAATGTGCGTGCCGCTTATACAGGCGGGGCAGGCAGCGGGAGAGATAAAGCAGGGCGATGCCCTATCGCTATCGTTTGCGTTTTGGGCCTCTATGCAGGGTGTGGCCGAAAGCAGCCTTTTGTACCCCCACATTGCACTGCCGCCCGCCACCTGCTTTACCGATATTTTACGCGCCTAGCGGGGCAGGTTGCGGGCTATTCCAAATCCATAATATTCATTTTTTCCAGCGCCTTTTTTCTTTTAAGGCTTTCCCGGCAGCCCCAGTAAATGCCCAGTAAAATCACCGTTGCAATATTTGCTATAAAAAACACCGAGGCAATCGCGCCAAAAACTTCCCACCCTGTCATATGCGGGGTAACAGCCACCGAAAACACCATTAATAAAGAATAGGCAAAGGCAATAAACGGCAAAATAAGCCCCAGCCACCGGTTTTGTTTTTTAGATAAAAATACCTGCAAACATATGGCACCTGCTACCAGCACCAGTACAAACAATAAATTAATTGGTAATGCCATTTAAGTGTTCTCCTTTTTGTTTTTTCTGTATTCGTTCATCAACAGTTTTGCGGTATCAAAATCAATTTTTTCGTTTACCGCCAGCCTTTTAATTAGGGCAATATAAGGCTCGTTGCTGCTGTCTTCTCCAATTTGTATTTTTTGAATCAACCTGTCTAACCGCAGCCGTACCGTTGGGTAGGTAACGCCGTACTGCTTTGCAACCTCTTTTAAAGACCCCGAAGCCATTAAAAACTTTTTGACAAAAACAACATCTTCATCCTCTAAACCAACCATCCATTCAGGCACTACTTCTATAGGCACAAGCATTCCCCCTTTATCTACCATCGATAGTACACTTTAACATTATTAAAGTCAACCTTGAATATTATTTTCCTCTTTATTTATATTTATTTACTTATTTTGCGTTTTTTGAAAGGACATTTACCCAGTATGAAAAGCATTGTTATTGTAGGCGCAGGCATTGCCGGCCTTACCGCCGGTATTTACGCACAGCAGGCCGGGTTTTCCACCACCATTTACGAGCAGCACTCTATTGCAGGCGGGCTGTGTACCGGGTGGGATAGAAAGGGCTACCATATAGACGGTTGCATCCGCTGGCTTACCGGCACCCGCCCCGGCGCTGCGCTAAACAACGCATGGCGCGCGGTGGGCGCACTGGGCGATGATATTGCCCTGCACCAGCATACAAGCTTTGGGCAGTACCATTACCCCGAGGGCACCATTACCCTGTGGCAGGATTTAGAGCGCACCCGGCGAGAACTGCTTACGCTTTCTCCGCAAGACCGTACCGAAATTGACACCTTTATAGCCCATATAGGTGGGCTTGCCGGTATGGAAGTACCCGCCCTGTGCCCCATGGATATGATGCCATTTAAACAACTGTTGCCCTTTATGGCAGGCATGAAGGATGCCGGGCAGGTAATGAGCGCCACAAACCGCTATACCTGCGCCCAGTACGGCCTGCGTTTTAAGCACCCCGCCATTCAAAAAATGTTTGCAGACTGCATGCCGCAAGGCTACAGCGTTTCGGCCTTTTTGTTTAGCCTTGCGGCCTTTTGCGGCGGCAACGCCGCCGTGCCAATGGGCGGTAGCCGCGCCCTTGCCCAGCGTATGCAGCAAAAATACCTTGCCCTTGGCGGCACACTGCACCTTAGCACCGGGGTACAGCAAATATGCGTGCAAAGGGGCGTTGCCACAGGGGTACTGCTGCAAAGCGGAGAGGTTTGCAGCGCAGACTATGTAATTTCTGCCTGTGATGCCAGCCTGCTTTTTAAAAACCTTTTGCAAAATAAGTACACCCCTAAAGCCTATACACAGCGGTACGCAAACCCCACGGTAAACCCGGTAAGCAGCAGCGTGTTGTGCAGCTTTGCTGCGGCGGCCGATGTAAGCAGCCTGCCCTCCGCGCTTAACTTTGCGCCCCACCCCTACCGGTGCGGCAACCACACCGTGCAATATTTGGGGGTAAAAACCTACGCGTACGACCCCAGCTTTGCCCCGCAAAACAACTGCGTAATAGAGGTAAACACCATGCTAAGCGGGCAAGACTTTGCCTATTGGCAAAACCTATATAAAGACAAACCCGCCTATAAAGCAGAAAAACAACGCCTTGCCGACGAGATACAGCAAAAACTAGAAGAAGCCCTGCCCCAGTTAAAGGGCTCCCTTACCCTGCTAGATGTTGCCACCCCTGTTACTTTTTACCGTTACACCGGCGCATACCAAGGCGCGTGGATGTCTTTTATCGGCACACCAAAGGCAAAGCGCCTGCACCACAAAGGCCCTGTAAAGGGGGTTAAAAACCTGTACCTTGCGGGCCAGTGGACCCAAACCAGCGGCGGGCTGCCCATTGCCCTTACCAGCGGTAAATTTGCGGTACAGCGCATTTGTAAAAAAGAAAAACTTAATTATTTGTTTGCATAATAACTGCAAACCTCACTTTTGCGGCTAGCATACAAAAACACCGATGGTTTAAAACCCACGGTGTTTTTTGTTTGGCTTTTACGGTATACTAAATGCAGGCATATACCGCAAAAATGCTCTTGCTTGCTTTGCGCCTGCTGTACACAAATATATACAATGGCCGGGGCATTTGCACAGCCCACAGCGGCTTTGCACCAACAAACATTGCACACACAAAGGCCTTTTGCTTTTGGCTTTGTATACAGCCCATACAGCACCGCCGGGCATGCGCCCTTAAAGGAGAACATTATGGCCCTGCAATTAAACGAAACCTTGGTAATTGGTATATCTTCCCGCGCGCTGTTTAACCTAGAAGAAGAAAATGCCATTTACGAAAAAGATGGCCTTGCCGCTTATTCTGCTTACCAATTACAGCACGAAAAAGATATTTTAAAGCCGGGGGCGGGCTTTCCGCTTGTAAAGGCTTTGCTGCGGCTTAACACTCTTGCGCCCCTGCGCCACCGCACCGAGGTAATTATTTTATCGCGCAACAGCGCCGATACCAGCCTGCGTATTTTTAATTCTGTAGAGCATTATGGGCTGGATATTTCTCGCGCGGCGCTGGTGGGTGGGGCGGCTATTTCGGGCTATTTAAACGCCTTTGATACAGACCTGTTTCTTTCGGCCAACGAGGGCGACGTGCAGGACGCCGTAAACGCGGGCGTTGCCGCCGGGCTTATTTATACCGCGCCCGAGTTTGCCATAGACCCCGCCGCCAAGTTGGAGCAAATACGCATTGCCTTTGACGGTGATGCCGTGCTGTTTACCGATGAATCGGAACAGATATTTAAGGCACAAGGGCTGGATGCCTTTGCCGAGCACGAGCGTAAAAACGCGCAGGTGCCCCTGCCCGAAGGACCCTTTGCCAAACTGCTAAAAACCCTTGCCACCCTGCAAAAAGAGTTTAGGCACGAAAGTGTGCCGATACGCACCGCCCTTGTTACCGCCCGCAATGCACCCGCGCACGAGCGCGCCATACGCACCCTGCGCGCTTGGAATGTGCGTGTGGACGAGGCCTTCTTTTTGGGCGGCGTAAACAAAAGCGAGGTATTACGTGCCTTTGCGCCGCATATCTTTTTTGATGATCAATCGGTGCACACAACCCCCGCTTCGCAAATAGTGCCCACCGCCCGTGTGCCCTACAAAAAAGAAGGCTAACCCTTTTATATAAGGCACCCAAAGCGGGGCAATGCCCCTGCTTGCATATGTGTAGCCCACATCGTAAAATATTAGGTACCATTTGCCCAAAGGTATATATATTTTTTGCTGCCCGGCGGCGCTGCCCTTTATAGGCAACCAAACCACGGCAGTTTTACCGCCCTTTAAGGGCTTAACAAATTATAGCCAATGCAGAACTGGAGAGAACCCATGCCTAAAAAAGTTGTTGTATACAAACATTGCTCGGGCTTTAAAGTAAAAGAATTAAAAGATTTTGTGCCCGATAAAGAATACAAGGTAAAATGCTTTAAAGAATGCCTACGCAAAAACCCAAAGTTTGAGGGCAAGGTGTACGGCATGCTAGATGGCAAATTGGTGGTGCGAGACACCAAAGAAGAATTTTTTGACGAGATTAAAAAGATACTGTAATTAAAAGCTGTTTTGCTTTTGGTTAAATCTTTTCTTTATACTTCACATTGCATAGCAAGCCGTTTGCAACCGCAAAACCGGCTTATATAAGTGCAGGGCGATGTAACGCATTGCACCACAAAACAAAAAATACCAAGGGGGCTTACCATGGCAATACAAACGGTTTCTGTTATAGGGCTGGGGGCGCTTGGCACCATGTACGCCCAGCGGCTTACCGCCGCACTGCCGCAGGGGCAGGCGCGGGTTATTGCAAATGACGAGCGCAGCAAGCGATACACACAGCAGGATGTGTTTTGCAACGGCGAAGCCTGTAACTTTACCTATATTGCCCCGGGCGCAAACCTGCCCCCGGCAGACCTTGTTATTTTTGCCACCAAATACCCTCACCTTTCGCAAGCCATACAAGATGCCCGCAGCCAAATAGGGCCTAACACCATTTTACTTTCGGTGTTAAACGGCATTGTAAGCGAGCAGGATTTGTGCCGCGCCTTTGGCCCGCAAAATGTACTTTACTGCGTGGCGCAGGGAATGGACGCCACCAAAACAGGCAACCAACTAAAATACAAAGCTTTTGGCATGCTGTGCTTTGGAGAAAAAGACGGACAGCCCGGCCCAAACGCCAAAGCCGTTGCCTCTTTTTTTGATGCCACCGGCATCCCCTACCAACTGCGCACCGATATGCAGCGCCACCTGTGGAGCAAATTTATGCTAAACGTTGGCGTAAACCAAACCGCCGCCGTGTACGGCACCCACTACCGCGGCTTGCAGCAAGCGGGAGAAGAACACGAGCTGATGCTGGCTGCCATGCGTGAGGTGCTGGTGCTTTCTCAAAAAGAGGGGGTAAACCTTACCGATGCCGATATTGAGTATTGGATGCCTATTTTAAATGCGCTAAACCCAAAGGGCATCCCATCTATGCGGCAGGATATTGACGCCCGCCGCCCTACCGAGGTGGATTTGTTTGCGGGCACAGTGCTGACACTGGGCAAAAAGCACGGTGTGCCCACCCCCGTAAACCAGCAATTGTATAACCGCATACGCGAAATAGAAAGTACCTTTGCCGATTGAGTAATGCATAAGGTTTTTTGCAAGGTTGCTTAACACTTTACTCCGGCATTTTAATTGCAATATAGGGCAGCTTTTTTGCCACCCTATGCTTTTAAAACAGCTGGTAAAACCACCGCAATTGTAAAAACAAAATGGGGTCTTTGGTGCGGTACCGCCTTAGGGACAGCCGCATACCAAAGGCCCTTTTATTTGTGTAAAACCATACGCGCGCAGCAGTATAACAGCGTACAAACGCCGGGTTTTATTTATTTAAAAATAACATATTGACATTCATTTTAAATGCCCTTATGCTTTCTTTCAAGGATATCCTTTCTATTTTAAACAGAAAGGCAGAAAAATGAATGAGCCAAATTAATACCAAAGAATTAGAGCGTGAAATTGCCGCAAACCACGGCAATATTGCGGGCATTGTGGTGCTTAAAAACGGCGCCCCTGCATACAGCGGTTATTTTAACGGCTGCACCCCCGCAAGCCCTGTTCATGTTTTTTCGGTAACCAAAAGCGTTGTTTCGGCGCTAATAGGCATTGCCATAAACAAGGGCTATATTAAAAGCGTCAACCAAAAAGTGCTGGAGTTTTTCCCTACTTACACCCCAAAGCGGGGAGAAAAAACATTGCAGCAAGTCACACTTAAACACTTGCTTACCATGACAGCCCCCTATAAATACCGCAGCGCCCCCTACACAAAATACTTTACCAGCAGCAACTGGGTAACTGCTGCGTTGGATTTGCTGGGCGGCAAAAAACCCATTGGCACCTTTAGGTACACCCCCTTAATTGGGCCGGATATTTTATCGGGCATTTTGGCAAATGCCACGGGGCAGCCGGTGCTTAGCCTTGCAAAACAGCACCTGTTTAAGCCGCTGGGCATTGCGACGGGCGATAACATTACCTTTGCCGATAAAGACGACCAGTTTGCCTTTATCAAATCTAAAACCGCATGCGGCTGGGTGGCAGACCCGCAGGGCACAAACACCGCGGGCTGGGGCCTTACCCTAACCGCCGCCGATATGGCAAAAATAGGGCAGCTGTATTTAAACGGCGGCCAGTGGGAGGGGCAGCAGATTGTGCCCGCCGCATGGATAGCCGAAAGCACCCGCCAACACAGCCACTGGGCAAAACTGAACCTGCCCTTTGGGTACCTGTGGTGGCCGCAAAAAGATGGATACGCCGCCATGGGTGACGGCGGCAATGTAATTTATATAAACACAAGCAATAATACCGTGGTTGCCATTGCCGCCTACTTTGCCCCAAAAGTAAAAGACCGTATAACTTTAATTGAACAATTTGTTTTGCCCATGCTGGAGGGGTAACGCAAAGCCCTCGCTTTATGCCATGCCTTGTATGCCACTAAACACATGGCACAAATAGCCATGCAGGTACAACCCCTAAACCGGCAGAGCATTGCCGGTTTAGGGGTTTTCTTTTTTGCAAGCCAACCATTCAACATTTATAAAACACAAATTTTATAATACAAGCCAAATTAAAATAAAAAACACAAGCCACCCGGCACTTTAAGCCCGCGTTGTGTTACTATATTATCAAGTATAAAATATAAATACGGAGAACACTAAAACATGAGTACCCTAATTACCACCCACTGGAACAGCGAAGACCGCATGCTGCCCGGTATAGATTGTATTGCGTACCCCAATGGCAGCGTAACCCTTTTAAACATGTACAGCCTATACAACCCCAACAACCAGCAAACCAGCTACTATTGCAGGCCGCTGTGCGATACCACAATAGAAAGCATTGAAAAATACGACGCCACCTACTGGACAAGGGTGGACGAATGGGCAAGCCTGCCCTACCAGGGCGGCAAGCTATACGCCGGAGATGGCGCTATGGGCAATCAGGGTTTTATTGCCCATGCCGATGCGAACGACCAGCTTGTTTGGGGCATCTTTTTTGAAAACACAAACCCCATTAAAAGCCTTGAAATTAAGGGCACCACCCTTTGCGCCATAAACGAACACACCAAGCTACAAATAGAAATTAACCTTGAATGTTTAACCGATATACAGATGTTTGCCCTATAGCAAAAGCGGCACCACAGCCCCGGCATTATATTATTCCCCCTAGGAGCATCCATGAAAATATACCTTGTAAGGCACGGCCATACCCAGTGGAACGAGCACAAAATTATACAAGGCCGTACCGATACCGATTTATCGCAAAAAGGGATAGAGCAGGCCGTAACCTTGGCAAGCAGCCTGCAAAGCCAAAACCTAAACATTGTAAACCTGTACACCAGCCGCCAGCTGCGGGCCGCCAAAACAGCCCAAATTATTGCAGACGCCTTGAATGTACCCTTAACCACACAAGCCGGGCTGGAAGAAATAAGCTTTGGCCTATGGGAGGGCCTTACATGGGGCCAAGTGCAGGCGCAATACCCCAACGAGTTTGAGGTTTGGTCTGCCAACCGCCGCTACCAGCCCACCCTGCAAGGAGAATCTTACCAGCAATTGTTAGAGCGGGTAGTGCCCGCCCTAAAGCAAATAATAAACAGCAACAAGGGCGATGTTTTGGCGGTTACGCATAGCGCGGTAATTATGTGCTTAAATTGCCTTTTGCACTCTATCCCCTTTGCAGAGATGGGTAAACACAAAATACCCAACGCCCAGCTTGTGCCGTATAACGACGAACAAATTAACCTTATCCACGCACGCTTATAGCCTGCCCACACTGTTTTATTGCAAAGCAACTGTAACAATACACGTTGGGGCTGCAAAAGCCCCGGCACAGCAAAAACCAATGCACCTTGCTTGCAATGGTGCCTATTTAGTAAATAACAGGGGGCATATTAAGGTATGAAGGATATGGTTATTTTTACAATGGGTACCCGGGGCGATGTACAGCCCTATATTTTTCTTGCACAGGCACTGCAACAGGCAGGCTGTGCGGTATCCATTGGCACACACCCCTGCTGGGCAAATCTTGTTGCACAGCATAACATCCCCTTTGTGCCCATTGGCCCAGACATAGATATAGAACATGAAGCCGCCCTTATACGCAAAAAAGTTAAAAACCCGCTGTTTGCCATGCTAAAAACCATGCAGTTTGTTTTTAACATCATCCAAAATTCATCCGGCGATATTTACGAGGCCTGCAAAAACAAAAGCCTTGTTATTGTTTCTCACAGCCAAATGGGCGCCACCGAGGCGGAGGCCTTAAACATTAAAACCGTTAACGTAACCCTGCAAACCGAAATGCTGGGCCAGCCCTACAAAAAAAAGAGCGCCCTTGATAAACTGGTTGCCTTTTTTATAAACAAACAAATGGTTAAGCCCTATAACAAAATACGCAAGCTGTACAGCCTGCCGCCCCTTACCTCTTTAGATGAAGGGATGTCTCCCTATTTAAACCTTATCCCCGTTAGCCGCCATATTGTGCAGCCAAACCCCTACTGGGCAAAACAAAACCAAATTGTTGGCTACTGGTATAACGATGCCCCCTATACACCTGATAAAGAGCTTGCCGCATTTTTAAAGAGCGGGGATAAGCCCGTAATTTTATCGCTTGGGGCAATGTCTTTTGAGAGAGAAGCAGACATTGCCAAGCTGGATATTTTTGTGCACACCTTTGCAAAACTAGGGCTGCGAGCGGTTATACAGGGCTTTAACAAAACAAGTGCCGGCTACGCACTGCCCAAAACCATGATGTACGTGGGCAGCGTACCGCACAGCTGGTTGTTTAGGCAGGGGTACTGCGTTATACACCACTGCGGGTTTGGCACCACGGCTTCGGCTTTGTTGTACGGTATTCCCTCTATTCCGGTGCCCCATATTTTAGACCAGTTTGCTTTTGCAAACCAAATTTACAACCTAAACGCCGGGGTAGCGCCCATTAAAGCCTCTAAGCTTACAGTGCCTGCCCTTGCAGAGGCTTTAAACAACTTGCAGGATAATTACGAGGAAATTCACGCTTCGGTTACCGGCCTATCGCACCAATTACAGCAAGAAGAAGGCCTGCGCCAAGCGGTAGAATTGATACTAAACGTATAGCGCACATCCGTTTATTTTTACCAACTACATTTCTACAAAAGGGTATTTGCCATGTGGTATTTGTTTTTAATGTTTGCGCTTGCGTTGGTTTGCCTAGGCGTGTTTTTTATTGTGTGGCGCAAAAAGCGGGGCAAACGGTTTGGCTTTATTAAGGTACTGGCCGCCGTGCTTAGTTTTATAATGGCCTTTGTTTTTACCCTGTATCTACTACTCTTTCCGCCTTACAGCCCCATTGCCACCACTGAACCAGTTATTTAAGGAAAACTGCAAAAGCCCTTATTCTATACAGGATAAGGAGATACCAAAATAAAATATGAGCTATCACATTACACAGAATACCGCCTAATTGGACAAGATAGGC
>JBKEAM010000098.1:0-7386 GCA_047972265.1 Oscillospiraceae bacterium
TGCATCTATATTTATAAAGGTGTTTTTATAGTGAAACTTAAAATTGATCAATATGATACGATATTGTTAAAAGATGGTCGTAGTGGTTGTGTTGTAGAAGTATGGAGCGATTTTGATTTTGGGGTAGACATTGGCAGTAGCCCCGCAGATTGGGAAACCATAACCATAACATTAGAGGATATAGCCGAAGTAATACTTTCTTCAACGGGCTTGAATGGTAAAGATATTTAACCACTGTCTCATCTTTTTATAAAAATTTGCGGATTTATTGCAAGCATAAACAAGCTCTAAAATACTTTATACCCGCTATAACAAAAGAAACCCCCAATGGCGTTGTAGTAGCCATTGGGGGTTTCTTTTATTATCTTTGGTAAGTGGGTGCCGGCAGCGGCACCGGGGCGGGGTTCTCCTGTACCCATTCTACCGCCAACTGGCATAAAAGAGTGGGGTCTTCCCCTTCGCCTTTGGGGCGCAGTTGCTTTGCAATTTCTGCCGCTTGCTGCTGCTTATCTGCTTGCAGGGGCGTGCCCGAGGCTATGTGCAGCAAATACGCATCTAACATTTGCCTAAAATATTTATCCCAGTTGGCACCGCCGTTGCGGTATATTTCGCTGCGCACCCTGCCCGCAATGCGCACCACCTCACCCTGTACGGTTTTTTGCAGCCCCTTTTGAGGGGATTAAAAGATCCCACAGGTAGGCAAACTGTTTTTTCCAATCATCCCCTTGGGGCACAATGGGCGTAATGCCGTCATGCATCTGCCGCTTTGCCACGGGGGCTACATCAAAACGCTGGTACAAACTTGCAAGTGCTTTTTCTGCCTCTGCGACGTTTTTGTAAAAATTTTCTCGGTGGAACTCAAAGCTTTCTCCTATGCGCACCACTGCCTTTTGCATTTCTTCAGTTACAGGCTCGCCGGGCAGCATCAGTATATCCACAAGGGCTGGCAGGCTTTCTATATCAATATTGCTTGCCCTATTTAACATGCGCACCAATGGAGTTGCAGCCTTGTTGTTTTTTGCCGCAATATTGGCACCTTTTTGGGTAAGCTGCTGCACCATTTGCAGGCTAAAGGCACTGCCTGCCGCCATGTGCAGGAGGGTGTCACCATAGGTATCGGTGGCTTCTATATCTGCCCCCAGTTCTAGCAGCAGGGCAAGGTTGCCGCTGCGGCGCATTGCGTGCTGGTGCAGTGGGGTGCGCCCGTAGGTGTCTTTTGCGTTTATATCCGCGCCTTCATCTACCAGCCAGCGTACCAGTTCATCCGGCACATTGGCAAAGCCCAGCGCGGTACCTTTGGCATAGCCGCCTGTGGCATCCAGCTCGCATTTGTCAAACACAGCTTTCAGCTCTTCTATATTTCCCTGCTCAATCAGTTCACCAAACTCTTTTATCAAGGTCTTTCTTTTTTAGCCATTGTAATCCCCAGTTTTTGTTTTATGTTTGTTTCTTTACCACCTATTAAACCAAATTTCCGCCCCCAAAACAAGCGTTAAAACACACTTTAATGTTTTACTGGGCGGCAAAACAAAAACAGGGCGGATAATCCACCCTGTTTTGCCTTTGTACCGCGGCAAGCATATTAAAAGTTAAAACAGCTTTTTGCGGTAATATTTATTTTGTGCATTGTACACATATCCGTTTGCCAAAAGTACATGGGCAGAGGCATGGTTTTCTTCTTCCGGCTGCACTATTATTTGTTTTGCTCTGCCTGTTTGCTGCACGGCCTGTGTAACCAGCCTTACAATTGCTTTGCCATACCCTTTGCCAAGGTGGGCTTCGCTGCCAATTAAATAATCTATGCTATAGGTGTGGTGGGGCCGGGTTACTTGATACCAGTCTTCTATTGGGTTTGCATCGTAGCAATCGTAATACTGGCAAAACCCAATGGGCAGGCCTGCGTTTACCACTATAAAATGGTGCAGCCAGCTATACTGCCCCTGCCTGCCTTTTATTTCGGTAAGCCAATCCTCTGCGCTATGGTACCACTGCAAAATATAGTCTTTTTGCAGCCATTCTTCCATCAGCGGTATATCTTTATCGGCTAAGGGACAAAGGGTAAGCCTTTGTATACTCATGTATTTTCCTCCGTTATCGGCATTGTTTTATATTTTTCTTTGCTGCCCTTTTACAAGGGAGGCACGCGCTCAATTACAGGAGGCCCCCTAATACGGGGTAACCCTTAACAGGGCGGGCGTATTATGTTCATGCTATTTTCCTTTCTGGCTTGATTAATTGGGTGCATAAATATTGTTGCTTTTATTATGCCTGCGGCGGCGCAATTGGCAAACCGCCCTACTTATACATATCTTGCATCGGTGTTTCTACCGGCACTTATCCCCTTGCCTCTAAATATTTTTCAAACTTTTTTTCTCCAAAAATTTCGTTGGTAACAAACTTCCCTTTATCAAAAAAACTGTAGGTGGTAAAGGGGCTGGGCGCTTCCTGTGCCTGCGTGCGGCTTTCTATTTTTATAAGCTGCACCGTTTGCCCTTTGGCGGCGGCCAGTGTTTGTATAAGGGGGGCGTATTTATCGGTATGGGGACATTGGTTTGTATAATACAACACCATGCCCTGCTGTTGTATGCTGCCCTCTTTGGCGCAGGGCGCAAACTGCGGCAATGGGGCGCTTGCATCAAACGGCAGGTACAGCAGCTCGTAATAGGGCCATGCCGTATCTGCTGTTTTAAAGCCCTTGTATTTTAAATAGTCGGGGTCGGATAAAAAGGTGCGCTTTTTATCTGAGGAAATTAACGTTACCCCAAGGCATCCTTTTTCTTTTGCGTCTTGCACACAGGCTTGCAGCAGAGCATTGGCATACCCCTGCCCCTTAAACTTGCCCGATACCCAAAAACAGTTGATATGCATATACCCCTTTGCCTGTATGGGGTACCAAGCGTTTTGCGCGGGAATATACTCTATAAACACCTTGCCCCGCTCATCCAGCTTTTTAAATACAAGTCCCTCATTAAATCTGTCGTTCATCCATGCTTTTTTGCTGCCTACACAGTTTTCTCCCTTTTTATCACTTATGGCGCAACAAATATGTTCTTTGGCTATGTTTTGTGCTGTTACCTCAATAATTTCTGCCATGTTTTCCCCCTTTGCCTTTTCGGCTTCAATATTGTTTTTGTCTTCCCGTTGTTTATATATGCCTGTTTCCCCTGCAATCCGGTAAATTTACGCCGCTTTTGCTTTACAGGGCATCCGCTGCCTCAATATCTGTAAATTACGATAAACGGTAATTTAGCCTTCGGTTCTGCTTTATTTTAGTGTATACTATTTTTAACAGGCAATTGCAACTTTTTATTGCTTTACCCAGTATATATCCAGAAAGGATCCTCTGCCATGCCACAGTATGTTGCCCAAATTTTTGATGAGGAACCTATACAGTGGGGCTTGCGTGGAGACCCCTTGTTTTGGCAAGAGCTGCGGCAGTATTACAGCGGGGTAGAATTGCCCTACCCGCCTACACAATTGCAGGAAGATATTGTTGCACTGTTTAAGCAAAATACGGGTTCAACCCCATTATGGGCAAAAACTTTTTTGTAAAAAAGTACGCCGCAACCCATGTAGGAATGTCTACCGGCACCGTCAACAGCCAGTTTTGGCTGCAAAAGGGCATCCCCCTGCTATGCAACCGGCTTACACAGGCCAATTTCGATTTACAGGCCCTCGGCTAATTATATTTTAAAATACTTCTACCCTCTGCTGTTTTGCCTCATGCTACCAATATGCTCTGTTTGTGCCGTTTTATAGCGGTGCAAACAGAGTTTTTTAATGCCTTGTCTGTTGTTATTTTACCACTATATTGCTGACACCTGCGTGTCACCTTAACAAAAAACAACGCCGCATTTTGTTTTTAATTAAATGCACCCAAAATCAATCCCCTGCAACATAGCGGCGCATAGTCTTTTGCAAATTGGCGGGCATACCCATTGTTGCCCACTTTGCTTTTATTTTTGCGATTTTAAAAAATGGATGAAACCTTTGCCGCATACAGCGCGTTATACTACCATAGAGGGATACCACAGCAGAAAGGGGGTGCCGGTTTGGAAACCCAACAGCTTATCCGGAAAGCTGTTTTAGGAAATGCAGATGCCCTGCAACAGATAGCCGAGCAACATTACGATGGCATTTACGCTTTTTGCTGCCGCTGTACCGGCAGCCCCCAGCTTGGGGCAGACCTTACGCAAGATACCTTTTTAAAAATGGTGCAGTACCTGCCCGCTTACAAAGAAAAAGGCGTTTTTAAAAGCTGGCTGTTTACCATTGCCGCCAACACCTGCCGCGATTATTTTCGCAAGGTAAAGCCCCAAACACCGTTAGAGGATTATATGCCAGACACCGGCCCCAACAGCGCTTTTGCCGCGCAAACAGAAAATGGCGATGCCCTGCGACAGGCAATAAACAGCCTGCCGGATGTGCAAAAAGAGGCGATTGTGCTGCGCTATTACCACGATTTCCCTCTGGAAGAAATTGCCAAAATTACCCGTGTGCCCCTGGCCACCGTAAAAACCCGCCTGCACCGCGCGTTAAAACGTATGCAGGCCTATATTGGGGAGGCGTATTTGCTTGAAACTTAAAAAACCCCTTTTGTTTGAGGATTATACCCTGCCGCCGCCGGATAGCAGCGCAAAAGCGGCCTGCCTACAGGCGGTGCGCAGCCGTGCGCGCACCCCGGTGCGTCGCCTTGGGCTGGGCAGCCAACTGGCCATACAGGCGCAGTATTTGGGCACTGCTTTTTGGGTGGCCGTGGGCTTTATTTTGTGCGCCTTTTTGCTTTGTTTTTTTTATTTGTACCGCTACAGCTATATAAACACACAGCAAGATGCTGCCGTGCTGCTTGCCTTTACGGGGCCCGCCTTTTCTATGGTATTGGTGCCGCTTATAAACAAAAGCTTTACCTACGGCATGTGGGAGCTGGAAGAAAGCGCCCTGCACTCTTTGCCCCGCCTTACCATGCTGCGCCTGCTTTTGGCCTTTTTTATCTGCCTGCCTTTGCTTATGCTGGTTGTTTGCCTTGGCGCCGGCTTTATTGGGCTGTGGCAAACCCTGTACAGCTTGCTTTTGCCCCTATTGCTTGCCTGCCTTGCAAACTTTATCATTTTGGGTTACATGCGGGGTATAGCAGGCAGCATATTATGCCTTGCGGTAGATTTTTTAATGGCTTTTACCGTTATTTCGGGCATTAACATTGCCAATACCCTGCTGCCCATTTCGCCCACGGCATTGCTTTGCCTGCTTACCGCCGCATTGCTGGGCTGCATTGCAGCCGCACGGCATATGATAACCAAACCTGTTCCCGAAGGGAGATTAAATTAAACATGTTACTGCAAACCAACCGGCTAACACGCCGCTTTAAAGAAAAAACCGCGGTGGATGATTTTACCGCCAATTTTGCCCCCGGTGTATACGGCCTGCTTGGCCCAAACGGGGCGGGCAAAACCACCCTTATACGCATGCTGGCGGGTATTTTACAGCCCAGCGGGGGCCAGGTGCTGCTGGACGAAACCCCCATGCAGGCATTGGGAGAAAACTACCGCGCCCGGCTGGGCTACCTGCCCCAGCACTTTGGCTACTACCCCAGTTTTACCGCACTGGATTTTTTGCTGTACATGGGTGCCGTAAAGGGGCTGCCAAAACCCTATACCCGGTTAGAATCCACCGACTTATTGGATAAGGTAGGCCTTACTGCCGAGGCAAACAAAAAAATAAAAACCTTTTCTGGCGGTATGCGCCAGCGCCTTGGCATTGCGCAGGCCATGCTGGGACGGCCGGATATACTGCTGCTGGACGAGCCCACCGCCGGGCTAGACCCCAAAGAGCGCATCCGCTTTAGAAATATGATTACCGACTATGCAAAAGAGCGGATTGTACTGCTTTCTACCCACATTGTATCGGATGTAGAAAGCGCCGCCAACAGCGTATTGGTACTAAAAAAGGGCAGGCTGCTGCACCAAGGCGCACCCGCCGATATTTTGCAGGCGGTAGAGGGCAAGGTGTGGGAGTGCACCCTGCCCCTACGCGAAGCAGAGGAACTGTCTTTACATATGCCCACTACCAGTTTTAGGCACGAGGGCACCAACGTATTTTTGCGTGTGGTTTCTTCGGTGCCGCCCTGTGCGGGGGCGCGCCCAATCTCCCCCAGCCTGGAGGATTTGTACCTGTATTATTTTGCAGATGAGGAGGACGCCCCCAATGATGCCCCTGGTGCGTTACGAGCTTAAAAAAATACGCCGCCGCCCCCTTACCCTTGTGGTGCTGGCAGGCTGCATGCTGTTAATTGCTTTTACTGTTATTATGAATTTTACAAACGATACCGAGATTTTTTACAACAATGAAATTGCCACACCCCAAAACCAAACATTGTACCCAGACTATGAAGCCCCTGCCCTGCAAGCGGCCGGCGGCAGCGATGCGCAAACACTGCGCCGCCAGCGGTACGCGCATTTTGCCACTGTATGGGACGACGAATATGTGCAGCAACTTGCAGATGATTACAATTTTTATGTAAATAACCCCCAAAACTACACAAACCAAATAGACGAGTTTGACACGATGGTGCGGGACAGCTACCTGCGGGAAAGCGGCCTTACTGCCGCCCAAATAGAAGAATACAACCTGCAAAACCCTCTATACAGCATGAAGCGGACCATACAATACGGCGAAGAGGGCCAAACATGGGATAAGGTAGGCTGGCTGCTTAATCGGTACTTTTTAAACGAAGACGGCAGCACCATACCCATTGCCACGGCCTTTCCCACTTCTGGTGGCAGTTTTCCTTTTGGTTTTTTTAACGGGATAAATAAGGCGCTTACTTTTCAAACAGATTATATTGGCATATTTTTGGCCCTTATGGTGGTTGCGGGCATTGCTCCCCTTTTTTGCGAAGAAATATCGCAAAATACAGCGCCCCTTTTGCTAAGCGCGCGGCATGGGCGCACCCGCCTTGTGCATGCAAAGCTTATTTCTACCATCCTTTATTGTATTGCCAGTACGGTGCTGCTTTCTGGCGCGGTATTTTTACTGTGCGGCCTGCTAAACGGCTTTGATGGGCTAAACCTGTTTATGCAACTGCATACAGACCTAGACTATTCCCCCTGGGCACTTACGCTGGGCCAATACTTTGCGGTGCGCATGCTGCTGCAAATGGGGGCCGCTATGGTACTGGGCATGGTGGTTGCCCTGTTTTCGGCTTTGCTGTCTTCGGCCTTTCCCACATTGCTTTCGGGCATTGTTTTTATGGGGGCCAACTTGTTTGTACTTATTTGGCTGCGAGACCCTATGTACGAAAAATGGGCGCATTTAATGCCCGCTACCGCCCTATTGCCCACCATATTTATGTATTTTACCCAGTGGCGCACCTTTGCCCTTGGCCCATGG
>JBKEAM010000054.1:0-10429 GCA_047972265.1 Oscillospiraceae bacterium
GCCTGCAAAACATCCCTAAGGTCATCCCATGTTTTGGGCATTTCCAGGCCAAGGTCATCCAGCCAGTCTTTACGGATCATAAACACACGGTCTGTGGTGTCTTTGTTCCATATACGCGGTATGCCGTAAAGCTTATCTCCATTTTGTAAAGAGTATAGCATTGCATCATCGTAATGCATGTTTTTTTCTAAGTTGGGGTAGTTGCCTATAACGTCGGTCATATCCAGCAAAAGGCCCTCGTTATACAATTGGTCGTACATTGTGTTTGTGTCGCCGGGGCCATCCGAGGGGAACATATCGGGCACATTGCCTGCGCCCAGCTCTACACGCAGGTTCTCCTGGTATTGCCCCCAGGGGTAACTTGTAAAGTTAAACTTCAATCCAAACTTTTCTTCTACATAGGCTACCAAACGGTCCCCTGCGGGGAAATCCATATCGTGCGCCCAAACATTTACCTCTACAACCCCGTCTTTACTTACAGAGGCCGATGAACCATTGCCCGCGCCGCAGGCACCAATGCTTACAGCCAATAAAACAACCAATAGTAAGCTAACAATTTGTTTCCACTTTTTCATTTGTATTTCCTCCTTTTAAAATTAGTAAAAATTTGCTGCCGGTAAATTTTTGCTATTCTTTAATGGACCCCATCATTACTCCTTTCGCAAAATGTTTTTGTAAAAAGGGATATACCACCAATATAGGAAATGTAACTGCTATAATTGCCGCCATTTTAAGGCTTTCGGTGTTTGTTTGTGAGTTGGATATAAGCGAAAAACTGTTTTTCATGGGGTTTTGTGTACCCACATGGATGATGTTGTAAAGTACCACCTGCAATACCTGGTTTTCGGGGCTTCGTATAAGGTAGAGGGGGTTAAAAAAGTCTCCCCATTTATATACAAGGTAAAACAATGTAATGGTTGCAAGGGTTGGTTTTGCCATGGGTAGCATTATTCTGAACAATATCTTTATATCTCCGGCTCCATCCAGCCGGGCCGATTCCTCTATGCTTACCGGTATGCTTTGAAACTGCGTGCGCAAAATAATTAAATACACAACATCTACCAGCTCTACCAAAATAAGCGCCCATATTGTATCTGCAAGGTTATAGCCTTTCATTGTAATGTATACCGGCACAATACCCCCGCTAAACAGCATGGTTACAAAAAACATATACATAAATAGTTTTCTGCCTGCCAGCTGCTTGCGAGACAGCGCGTATGCCGCCATGGTTGTTACCAGTATAGAAAGCCCACTGCCCAAAATAGCGTATATCAGTGTGTTTTTAAGCGGGATAAGAAATGCCTCTTGCTTAAAAAATATTTCGTACGCTTCAAACGTAAAGTTTTCGGGCCAAAGCTTAAAGGTCATTTTTACATAATCGTTATAGGGTGTTAGAGAACCCACCAAAACGCTCCAAATTGGGTACAGGGTAACCAATGCAAAGCATATAAAAAACAAATAACACAATGCGGTAAATAAACTGTTTTTGCGCGTGCCTACCATTCGTTACCTCCTAAAAAAGTGAGTCGTCCCCTACACGTTTAGAAAGAGCATTTGTAACCACCGTTAAAATAAGCGCTACCACCGAGTTAAACAGGTTTGCGGCCGTTGCAAAACCAAAGCGCCCAAATTCAATTCCTGTTCTAAACACATAGGTGCCTATAATATCCCCGGTAGAATAAACGTTGGGAGAGTACAGTGTCATAATTTGCTGCGTGTCCTGCTGCAAAATGGTGCCCACCGTTAAAATAAGCATAATGGTAATAATGGGGCGCAGCCCAGGCAGTGTTATGTGCCACATCTGCCGCAGGCGGCCGCCGCCGTCTATAGCGCATGCTTCATACAGCTCTGGGTTAATAGCCGAAATAGCGGCGAAGTAAATAATAGAGCTCCAGCCAGAATCTTTAATGATGGTGGTAATTACTACAATGGCCCTAAAAGAGCTTGCTTGCGTAAGAAAGCTCTGCGCCTCGCCGCCAAACAGCTTAATAATATTGTTAAGTGCGCCGCCGTTAACGCTAAGCACGTTCATTACAAGGCCTGCCATTACAATCCACGAGATAAAGCGGGGCAGGTAAATAATGGTTTGTATGGTATTTCTAAACCATTTTTGTCGTATTTCGTTTAACAAAATAGCTATGATAATGGGCACCGGAAAGTAAAACACCAGTTTATACAGCCCAATAATAATTGTGTTGCGCAGGGCGTTCCAAAAAGCGGGGTCTTCAAAAAGCTGTTTAAAATACAAAAGGCCAACCCAGTCTCCGCTAAAAAACCCGCCCGAAATGGTTTGCTTTTTAAACGCTAATACGATGCCGTACATGGGTACATATTTAAAAAGAACAAAAAACAACACCGCCGGCAGCAACAATAAATACAATTGCCAGGAATGCAGAATTTTTTTCAAAGTCCCTTTTCCCTTTTTCTTTTTTAGCAATACTGCACCATTCTTCATTCTCTATTTCTCCTCCATGTTAATAAAGGCCATTGTTTTATTTTTAAAAACGTATGGCTTACAGCAGAGGAACCTTTTGATAAAATACATTTGCCAATGTTTAAATTCACCCCTTCAAAGGTTCTTTTTAAATTGCTGCATCTGCTTTTGTTTTATCTGTAAAAATCTTTTAAATATCTATTTTCTCTTTAGGCCTGCGGTTGTTTTTGCTGGGCAAATACTTTGTCTCTGCAACAGCACTATATCATCATCCCGTTATACAAACCATATCAATATATCTTTTTTTATTATTTTTTGTGATATAATTTATATCATTATAAATGTGTTATGTTTACTTTATCTATTAAATGTAGTATGTTTTTGTACGATTTGCACTATAACCCCGCATTTTATAATTTACAGCATACACAACAAAAAAAAGCATTATGATATATTTTAAAAAACTTAAAAGGGGGTACTGTTTTGGAGCACAAAATTGTACGCAGCAATTGTCTTTTGCGCATTAAGCAGATGCATGGTTCGCTGAAATCGGCCGAGAGAAGGTTGGCAGATTATATCCTCGAAAATCCCGATTTAGTTATATCGGATACACTTGAAAGCCTTGCTGCTAAAAGCGAAGTAAGCTATGCTACCGTAAACCGGTTTTACCGAAAACTGGGATACTCCAAATTTAGGCAGTTTAAAGATGGCCTTGTGTATGATGTAGTAAACAGCAGCGAAATAGGACATCTTGTGCAAAACTTATCTTTTGGCGGGGGCACCGGGGTTGAAGAAACCTGCGAAAATGCATATAAGCTTGCTTTTCGCGTTTTAGACGACAGTTTTTCTATTTTAGATACCAACATAGTGCAAGAAGTGGTAAATAAAATGATTTCTGCCCGCTCCATCTGCTTTATTGGGGCGGGGTACTCGGGTTTATGCGCCCGGTATGCCTACAGCCGTTTTTTTAGGCTGGGACTGCACTGCATTACAGACAGCGACTCTACCCTGTTTAAAATGCAGGTGTCTTTGCTATCTCCCGGTGATTTGCTGTTTGTCATCTCTTCTTCTGGCCGAACAGAAACAGTGGTAGAAGCCGCAAGGCTTGCCAAAAAAAACAATGTTACTGTTGTAGGGCTAAGTGATTTTGCCATATCCCCCCTTTCTAAAACTTCGGACTATAATTTGCATACCACCTCCCGCAATGCAAGCATGTTTTTGGATATTGATATGCCCCTTATAACCGGGCAAATTACAATTGTTGACGTACTTTATATGTGCTGCACCATTGCCATGGGTAGCCAGGCAATTGATAACTATGAAAAAACCAGTTCTTCCGCAATGTCGGAAAAACTGGGCCATACAGATACCGGTTCTTCTTCCGGCTCTGGCCGCAAAAAAGCGCCTTATAAAAAAGGTCTCCCCACATAAAAACCAATGCTTTTTTGCCTGCGTTGTTATAGTAAAAAAAGAAGCGCGCTTTTAAAGTGCGTTTCTTTTTATTGCCGCAAAATAACAGCGGTATACCTATTATAGCTTAACGTATATCTCCTCTGTTTGTATATTATCCAGTTCTTTTCTTATAAACTCTCCGGGAGATAGCCCCGTTAATGCCTTGCAGGATTTGTTAAAGGTATAAATAGAGCCAAAGCCAACTGTATCGGCTATTTGCGAAAGGTTATACTGTTTTAGCCTTGCCAACTTAACGGCTGCATCCAGCCTTGTAAAGTTAATGTAGCGGCGCACTGTGGTGCCCAGTTCTTTTCTAAAAATTTGGGTAAGGTATTTAAGGGATATCCCCACTTCGTCACAAATTTCCATATTGTCTAATGCGCTGTTGTCGTAATTTCTGTGTATATATTCTACCGTGGCATGTATATGCGCCCACGTTTTAGAGTAATAGGCGTTGTCTGCACGCAGGTTTTCTTCTTCAAAACATATGGCAAGCATATGGATACAAAGCGCTTTCATTCTAAGTGCTTTATCAATTGTAACGGCCTTTTTTGCTGACTTTTGATATTCTGAAAGCAGAGCCAAAAAGTCATTTTGAAAATTGACCATCCGTTTGGGCGTTAGCCTGCACACATAGGCTGTTCCTTCCAAAATTTCTTCCTCTTTGGGTAAAACGCAGTTTGCCAAAAATTCCTCAATGGATAGGGGGGCAAGGCTTTGGCTGCTTCTTGTGCTAAAAAAATCAAAGTGCAGGATAAACTGGCTTAGCTTTTCTCCCTCGCTAGAGCGAATTATGTGGCGGCAAAGGGGCGGGATGATAATAATATCCCCCGGCACAAGACTGTACACTCTACCCTCTACAACAAAATCGGCCGTACCCTTTTCTACATAGGTTAAGCAATGGTCAAAATCCATCCATTCGCCCGAAAGCGCCGCTGTTTGCATAATGCGAGCCCGCCGTATATAAGGCGAAATGCTCTCTATTTTTTTTGCGTCCATTTTTTCACCATTTTGTATACAAATTTCAAAAATCTAACTTTTGGGTAAAAACAGCGTAACACAGGTAAAGACGAAACACAACCCACCGCCTATACTGAGGGTAACATAACATTCCATGTAAAGGTGGTAAATTAAATGAGCAACCAAACAATTCTTTTAAACGGAACTGACTGGCAAATTTGCAAAGGAGAGGCAAAATCAAACGCCCTTCCCCTATCTGTACCCGGCAATACTTGGATTGACGCTACCGTACCCGGCAATATACAGGCCGATATTGAGCGTGCCAAATTTATAAAACCCATTTGGTACGGCCCGCGGGACGATTATATGACAGCCCTGTGCCTGTCGGACTGGTGGTATAGAAAAACATTTTTTGCCAAGAATGACTGGGCACAAAAAAGAATCTCGCTGTTTTTTGGCGGGGTAGATTTTGCCTGCGAAATTTTTATAAACGGCACCCCTGTTTACAAAAACGAGGGTACCTTTAAACAGTTTTGGGTGGATATAAGCAACCATGTGCGTTTGGCCGAAGAAAACGAATTACAGGTAAAAATAGATGCCATGCCGCCAGAATTATTGGAATGGATTGTAGACTCTGACGGTAAGATGAGTGCCGAAGGGGAAGAAAAGTTTTTTGTATTTGCCAACAATAAAATACGGCAAACGCTTAAAGGGCTAAAAAGCCCCGGCAACTGCAGTTACGATTGGGGCACTAATATTTACACCCTTGGTATATGGAAGGATGTAGCCCTGCATGTAACCGGCACCGTAAGGGCCGATTGTATACAAGCCCGCGGCCTTTTAAACAGCGATTATTCTGCCGGAACCGCCTCTGTTACCCTAGAGCTGGATTGCAGCGACGAGGCAGAAATAAATGTAGATATTACCCTTACCGGCAAGGAAGGTGCAAAAACCATTGCCGCCCCCTTTACTGTTACAAAAGGCAAAAACAAAGTTACACTGGATATCCCGGTAGAAAACCCAAACCTATGGTGGCCCACCGGGTATGGTGAACCGGCGCTGTATACCGTTGACGCTGCTGTTTCTTGCGGCGGCGGCATTAGTTGCAATGCGCATGCCCGCTTTGGGTTTAGAGATGTGCAATGGGAGCCTACCGAGGGCGCCCCCGCCGGCATGAAAAACAAATTTGGCCTTGTTATAAACGGGCAGCGGGTGCGCACGTTGGGTTCTTGTTTTACCTCGCCCGATTTGCTGCCCGGACGCCTTGGTAGCCGCGGCACACATTATTTGGATATGGCAAAAGCCTGTAACATGAACACCTTTAGGCAGCACGGCGCACAGGTAATTATGCCTGCCGAGTTTTACGACGCCGCCGACGAAGCAGGTATTATGATTTTGCTGGATTTCCCCATAGGCAACTGCATGCCCGAAACCGACGATGTCTTTTTAAAAAAGCTAAAAGAAACCATTACCAGCATTGTTAAAGAAACCCGCAACCATCCCTGTATACTAGAATGGTCTGGCGGAAACGAGCTGGACATTTACTTTAATGTTGCCGCCGATGATACCGGTGTGCGTGTTATTGAGGCCGCCGTTTTGGCCGAGGATGATACCCGCACCTTCCGCGATACCTGCCCCATCGAGGGTTCTCGCCATGCACCGTGGGACTACAACGCAGACCTGCACTACGATTATTACAACTCCGACTTAAAAGACAACAAGGGCATTATTCCCCTTATGCGGTATGGAGAGTTTGGCTGTCAAACCCCCTCTAACCTAGAGGTATGGCAAAGAGATTTCCCGCTGGATTCTCAATGGCCGCTAGACCCCGAGAACCCAACTCAGTACCGCAAAAACGCCCTAAACGCCGTTTTTGACCATGACTATTGGCTGCGCCCCGCTGTAATAGAACGGTTTTTTGGCCCCTTAGATAACCTAGAGATGGTAATAAAGGGTGGCCAGTATCTGGGGGCCGAGGGCCTGCGGTACGCAATGGATGCACTGCGGGCAATGGGCAAGCGCCTAGGCGGTTTTTCTTCTTGGGATTATAACGAGCCCTGGCCCAATGGCGCAGGCAGCTTTTTGGTAGATTACGACGGCCGCCCCGTAATGATGTACCATTTTGTAAAAGAAGCCCTAACCCCCGTAACATTGCAGCTAAAATACGACCAAGTGTTTTACTCAATGTACCGCGATACCTTTGCCACCATTCGCATTGTAAGCGATGCACCCAATAGGCAAGAGGACCTTAGCTGGACCTATACCGGGCGCGACCGCGAGGGCAATGTGTACGAGCATAATGCCGGAACCATCTCTATCAATCCACTGGAAGTAATAGAACTGGGGCAGATAAAAATTACCCCGCCCTTTAAAATGGCCGCAGGCCCTGTTTTGGGCGAGCTTATTTTAAAAGACAGCAGCGGCACCATTATTGCCCAAAGGGTACATTTGTTCTGTGCCGAGGGGGCACAATATCCCCTGCGCTCTTTGCTTACACAAAACAAGGTAAACAACTACCCCTTCGACATCCCCTATGTTACCACCGGCCTTGCGGGGCGTGAGGTTGCAAAAACCACCCTTGCAGTACAGCAATGCCGCTCTTACGAGGATGATATTTTTGAATACATGGATGTTACCCTGCAAAACACCGGCAGTATGACAGCCCTGTTTATAGAGCTGCACCCCCTGCTTTGCTACCGTACCGATTTGATTATACCCGACAACTTTATCTCTATACCGCCAAGCGAAGAACGCACCATTACCATAAAGGCACGCAAAAACTCTGTGTTGCCCCTGCCTGCACCCGAAACGCTGCCCCAAACAGGCTTTACCGTAAGCTGCTTTAACGCACCAGAGCTAACCATAGCCCCAGACGAAAGTGTGCTTTTGCACATGGGCCGCCGCAACAAACTTTGCCGCGGTTATAAAGGGTACGAAGAAAAAGAGGGCTATGTAACAGAGGTAACTGCCACAAACGGCGTAATAAGCACCGCCGAAGTAAGCTATATATCAAGAGACAAGGCCAACTTCTCTTTTACTACCAACACCCAAAACCCCGCTACCCTATACCTGCACTTGGCCGATAATGCAAAACAGGGCTGCCGCATACGAGTATTGCTAAACGGCAGCGCCATTGCAGAAGAAACTTTGTGCGGCGGGTATGGCGTACAGGATGCCCAGCCAGACCATTTGGCCTGTGCACAAACGCTTACTATACCGGTTGCCGGCGGCAGCCTGCAAAACAATAACCGGCTTGAAGTACAGGTACTAAACGGCTGGTTTACGTGGGATGCTATGAGCCTTATTATGCAATAAACACATATTGCCTACTATTTAAAATACAAATGAGGTAAATGATATGGAAAAGCTGGTAATAAAAAAAGCCCCTGCGGCAAATCAGGCGCCCCCAAACTGGTATTTAACGGCAAAATATGGCCTGTATGTTACTTGGGCCTTTGAGGGCAAAAATACTGCCGATGGCTGCGGTTGTTACCCCGATGGAAGCCTGCCCAAAAGCCATAACGAAATGGTCGACGCCTTTGATGTAGAGAGCTTTGCAAACGACTGTAAAGATATGAATATTGAGTATGTAAACTTAACCTCTTACCATGCCAATATGTTTGTGCTGTACCCCAGCAAGGTGGTAGAAGAAATGCTGCCCGGCCACACCTGCCGCCGAGATTTGTTAAAAGAAATTGCCGATGCACTGCACCAGCGGGGCATCCGCCTACAGGTGTATATTCATGCCACCATTGGCGACAGCATGACCGAGGAAGACCGGGCACGTACCCACTGGTACGATGCCGAAGACGGCTATAAAAAATGGAACGACTGGCACAACCTGTTTTTTGATGAAATGGCCAAGCGGTATGCCGGTGTAATAGATTCTTACTATATCGATATGATTTTTGACAAGCCTTTTCTTACCATGATTGACCAAAAGCGCCTAAAGCAAACCTTGCAGGCATACGACCCCAACGTGCTTGTTATTGGCAATGGCGAGGCAAATGCCGCGGTGGATTTTGGCTCTCGTGAGGATGCCATGACCCTAATTGATAATGAGGACGACCGTTTGGCTTACCCCGTACAAACTGTAATTTCGCTTACAGGCAAATGGTGGTCTTTGCAGCCCAGCACTGCTGCTTCGGCCGTGCTGTATACTCCGCGCCATCTGTACCGCACCTTGGTGCTTACCGCCAGTGCCAACGTTGGCGGCGGGGGCATGGCAATTGGGGCTTCGCCCTATGTAACGCGCGGGTTTGAGCCCGGCAGTAAAGAAACAATAGTTGCGCTGGGGCAGTTGGTTGCCCCTGTTGCCAAATCCATTAAAGGCACCCTGCCCAGTACCTCCTATATCACCCCAGCGGGCGCCTCTATTAAAACACTGCCACATGGCATTGTTGCCACTGCATCTCCCTGCGGCAAGTACGAATATATCCATGTGCTAACACCGCCCAAAAGCGACACATTGGTTTTACCTGTGCCGCGGGATAAAAAGCAGTTTAAAAGTGCGGTTGTTCTGCCCTCCAATACGCCTGTACAATTTGCGCAAAACAGCGATGGACTTAAAATAAGCATTGAGGGCGAATGGGATGCGCTGGATACGGTGCTGTGCTTAGAAGTATTAGAAACACCCCAGCTTGCATACACCATTGCCCCCTTTGCAAAGCAAAGCTGCACAGCCCATAGCCCAAAACCATTGCCACAGCACGAGGCCGAAAAGGCGATTGATAATGATCCCAGTACCTTTTTTTGTTCCTCTGGCAGTACATTAACCGAGATTGTTTTGGATTTAGGCAGCGAGCAGGAGGTATGTCGGGTACGCGTTTTGCCACGGCAGGATGGAACCGGCTTTGAAGAGATGATCACCCACATTTGCACCTATAGCCTGCATACCAGCTGTGACGGAAAAGAATATACCGCTGTTGCCTCGGGCGAATGGCCCCGCACAGCAGAGGAAAAAAGCGCATGCTTCCCCGCCATCCAGGCGCGTTTTGTTAAGCTTGTGTCCGGCCCCGAATGGCTGCCAGACTTTTTCTGGGGATTTTCTCCCAAAGCAAGCGCTGCCGAAATTGATGTGGATATTGTTGTAAATTCGTTTTGACAAGCGCCTTTCTATTTTAAACTTATAAAGTTAAAGCAAACAGGGAGCGATACGTTAGTATCGCTCCCTGTACTTTTTATTTATCCAATATATACATTCATAAAACCAAAAGCCCTGTCAATCTGAATGGTACAGCGGCTAAACCCTTATTTTTGCCGGATTTTCATCCTCAAACCCCTCTTTATTCCAAATAGTCATACTTTTACTTTTTTGAAAAAAGCTCAAAGTGTTACCAGTAGAAGAACAAAAATATCCCTTACCAGCAATTAATATTTAAAAAATATAATGTTGGAATAAATGCAAAACATTTTTTATATGACTTCAATTAGGCCAATTTCGTTGACAAACGGCTCCAAAACGATGTTTTCGGTAAAATGAAAGTATCGCAAAAGGTCTCGAAAAAGTTAGCACCCCAGATGGCATAAAAAGAGAGCCATTGTCAGCACCTGAAATAACCGCTACCCTTAGAATTGTGAGAG
>JBKEAM010000120.1:0-23818 GCA_047972265.1 Oscillospiraceae bacterium
AACATGATGGATACTATATCCTGCACATGTACAATAAAATTAAATGCATGGATTGGGAAAATTCTATCTGGAGAAAAAACAGGTTTAACAAAGAAAAGGCATCTATTGATGAACTGGTGCTAGATAATGCAAAACTGGACGAAGTACCGCTTGAAGAAAGATTGGTATTTAAAGTTTGGGAGGATTCTTCCTATTTTCTCTTCCATCAGTCTATAGTAGAAAAAATGCTTGAAATTGTGCC
Organism: Oscillospiraceae bacterium; assembly: GCA_047972265.1. Lineage (GTDB taxonomy): Bacteria > Bacillota > Clostridia > Oscillospirales > Ruminococcaceae > JAAYCI01. Next base: position 242 of record JBKEAM010000120.1, read on the forward strand.
TACCGGCCTAACTGTTTCCAGCATGCATCATCAGATGAGTGAACTGCCTTTTTTTAAAGAATATATGAGTAAAAAAGAAAAGAAGGACAGTAGCTCTACAAAACAGTTTGCAGAGCATTTGATGACTTTTGCCACTTACGGCCCCCTGCTTGATATGGTGTTAGAACTTGGGTCGGGAGCGGAAGAAATAGCAGAATCCATGGGGATAACACTGGAACCTAAAGAGGATAAGGAAGAACTGCAAAAGGTATTAAGAGAAGCCAAAGATAATAAATGGTTGGATAAATTGTGTCTTGCTGTTTTAGATGAATCGCAGAGCCAAAGTGCGGTATTGGTTTGCTGTATAGAAATGCTTAAATCCAATATCCATGCTGATGTGGCAAGAGCCAAACTTGAAGAGATGGCAGAAGAAAGCTCGGATGGTGGATATGAGGCAAAAGATCTTTTGGAAAAATGGGATAACGGCAATAAAGATATAGAATTTTAGTTATGGAATACTAAAATGTAATGCATTTGCTGCACGCATTTTGTAATTGAGAAAAGTAAAATGCCGAATAAAAAAGCAAAGTGTTATACAAACACTTTGCTTTTTGTGTTGTTGATTTGTTAACATGCATAAAGGGGGAGGGCAGGGGCGATAACCGCAGCCAGTACAGCGCCATACAAACTGTTTGCCAGCTGTATCTTTTATTGCAATTATTTTCCGTTTTGTAAAGTGGTTTTTTCTTGCCGCTGGGCATCCCAAAAGCCCATTAAAACAATCCATACATAGGCGCAGGTTTTGGGTATCATCAGCATACCAATAGTGGGGTTTTGGTCTGCAAACAGTACAACAGGGATGTAGAATAAAAAGCTGAGAGTAATTGCCAGCCACATAAGGCTAAAGGGTTTGTCTTTGCTTTTTTGTGCCTGTACAAAGTAAAGCACAATAACAATAAGCCCCAGCACTACAAAGGGGATATTGCGATAAATTCCCCAGGTTAAGGGGGCGTCAGGGCTTAGCCACTGGTTTTGAGGCATAAGGCAAAGGATTATTCTGGCAGCAGCAAGCAGGTAAATGCAAATGGTAAGGCCGCGTGTACTGCTCTTTTTGTATCGCAATTGCCATATGTGGTACAGCATAACATAAAATACAGTCATTGTTATGGAGGTAACAAGCTTGCCAAAGCCCAAAGCAGCGGCTTGCTGGGGCAGGGTGGTGGTGCCGGTAGTAATCAATGCCCACATACGGGGCACCAGATGAAAAGCGTCTCCACACCCTAAAACAATGGACATAAGGCCAAATAAAATAAATTGTTTGCGTCCCTTTGCGGCGCGCAGTGTTAGTATGCCCAATAAAATTACAATAATTAAATAGGCTGTTTCAAAAATTGGTTCCATAATAGCTTGCATATTGTTCTCCTCAATTGTTGGCTGCAAATGCGTTTAATTTAGCCTTAACTTCTTCTTCGTGTTCAAATAAGGTACACCCACCTTTATGAGAAAATGCTTGCGCTGCGCTTATTTTGCGTATTTCCTCAAAATAGGGCGAGCGCAAAACATCCAATAAAGTGTGTTCCCGCATGTTCAACTCCGAAAAAGGTGAAAATGGACAGGGCTCGGCACCGCCGCTTGCATTGATATGAAAAAATCCACGCCCTGCAGCTAGGCATCCGCCCATCTTCTCTTCGTCCCCAGGAAAAGATAAGATGATGGTGTCTTCGTTTTGTTTCTTGTTTCGCAGCTTGTTTATTTGCAGGGCAAGGTTTTCTAGCCCGGCATCATCCAATATTAAATATTCGGTGCCTTTTTCTGCCGGTACATACTCTACATAAAACAGCAAACCGCACCCTTGCTCCCGCAGGTCGGCAACAAAGTCTTCTTGGGTAACAGCATGCATATTTTCGCTGGTAACAGTTATTGAAGCGCCAAATAAAATTCCTTTTTCTTTTAAAATGCGCATTGTGTTTTTTACATTGGCCGAAACACCCTCGCCGCGCCGCAGGTCTGTTTTTTCTTCATCGCCCTCGATGCTAAGTACAGGTATTAGGTTGCGGTGCGTATCAAAAAGGGAAATATAGCTTTCATCTATCATTGTTCCGTTTGTAAAAATGGGGAAGATAATATTGCTAAACTGTCCCGCAGTCTCAATTATATCCCGGCGTATAAGAGGCTCTCCGCCGGCAAGTAAAATAAAAGAAACGCCCACGTTGGAGGCTTGGGTAAAAATGTTGTTCCAATTTTCGGTAGTTAACTCGCTGCCTTTTAAATCGTCGCTGCACCCTCCGTTTGCCCTTGCATAACATCCGGTGCAATGCAGGTTGCAGGTTGAGGTTACGCTTGCAATTAAAAAGGGAGGAATATGCGTGCCCTCTTTTTCAAACTGCTCTCGTGTTTTTGCGCTTTTTTGCAAAGAAGATAGCAGCCCAGCTATAAAAGACTGCCCGCGACGGTTTGTAAGATAAAAGCGTTTGGCTGTGCCAAAAATATTTTGTATTCCATTGTTCAAAAAAACATTCAGGTTAAGCATAGGGTGTATTCACTCATTTCTTTGGTGGCGGTTGCAACAGCGGATACTTTATGGCAAAAATGAGTTTGCAATAAAAATATCTCAGTGATATGATATATAATATATGATACGATATAAACAAGAACGCAGTATTTACTGATATAGTATGTAAAAACATACTATTGAGAAAGAAGGCATTAAATGCAAACGATAAAAGAAGTAGAAACGGCAAATGATATGGTGTGCCCCATACGGTATATGCTGGATTTGTTTGGGGGAAAATGGAAATTGCCCATTGTTTGCATGTTGTCTGCCGGTACACCCATACGGTATAGCGCCATAAAACGCAAATTGGGCAGCGTTACCAATATGATGCTTTCGCAGTCTTTAAAAGAACTTGAGGCTGCAGGGGTTATTAACAGGCAGCAGTACAACGAGGTGCCCCCAAGGGTAGAGTATTCGCTGGCGGAGAAAGGCAAAAGCATACTGCCGGCACTTACACAAATGGCCCAGTGGGCTGTAACCGACATGCAAAAAGAAACAGCGTGCGGTATAAATTGCGAAACCTGCATATCTACAAGCTAATGCTTTTTTGCAAAGCTGAGGCAACCCCGGCAATAAAGATAAAACGGCCTCCATCACTGTTGCCGATGGAGGTCTTTTTGATAAGGACAGCTTAATAAAAATTGTTTTTATTTAAAATTTGCTTTGCGATGGCTTCGATTTCTCATTGTAATTTGCAGTATAAACAAAACCGCTGGCACAATAATTAAGTTAAGAATGCCCATTAAAATAGTTGGAGGAGCCCAGATGAATATAATGGGCCAAGAATAGCTGAATGTTGTGGGGAACACAACGAGACAAACACAGGCAGATAAAACAAAAATACCAGAGATTATAGGCCAAAATTTGCGAGGCTTTTTTATTTCGCCGCGTTTAACATAAATAAACCCTATCCCTATAAACAGGTATATATAGCTTAAAACAATTACAAAAGAAAAACACATATCCATTATATTCCAAACATCAAGACTGTACTGTATATTGTTTTCCCCCCGCAACATACGTATAAGGTTATTTGCAATATCGTTGGTGTTTGCTGCTGCGTTAATATTGGTAAGCACGCACGCTGCGTTTTGGTTTTTAATATCTGCAATAACGCAAGAAGAATAATTGGGGTTGCCGCCGGGGTGGTAAATGCTGCCGTCTTCATCATTTACATACCATCCCGCAGCATAATGTGCCGTTTCGTTTACTTTGCTTTTTTCGTTTGGAATATGGGACTGTTCAATCACTTTTGCATAAAGATCGGGCAATTTTACAGTACCCAATTGAATTTGCAACCAGCGGCTAAGATCTTTGGTGTTGGACAAAATTTGGCCAGAAGGGGCGGCGCCCTCGTCCACCTCTATGTTGTAAATCCATGGGGTTCTAAAAAACAATCTGGTGCCGCTTACCACCGGGGCCGGTGTTTGTGCAGCAGAAGTATAGGTATTAAAAAGCCCAAGCGGAGAAAAAATGTTTTTCTACATAAACTCGGCATATGTTTTGCCAGAAACAACCTCTATAATATACCCTAAAATATTGTAATTTATATTAGAATAAGAATAGGTGTTGTGGGGAGCTATGGGCAGTGTTTTGCCGCTTAGTTTGCGTATGCCGCCCTCTATTGTTGTGGGGCCGCTGTCTCCAAAATAAGATTTTTGATTATTATTAAAGCCACTTGTCTGATATAATAAATCACCTAGGGTAATTTCATCAGCTACATTTTTATTGTCGTAATAAATTTCAAACCAAGGGATAAAATCGGTAATAGGGTCTTGCAAAGACAACAAGGCGTTTTCTTGTAGATATAAAATGGCAAAGCCGGTAAAAGATTTGCTTACGGAACCAATATAAAATAAGCTCTCAGAATCGATTGTAAAAGTATCCTCTGTACCATATGAGTAGTAGGTGGTTTTTCCGCCGGAAATAGTTGCGGCGGCAAGTGAGGATATTTTACCGGTCTTCATGGTTTTTTCTATCATTGCCGCTTCAGCCGATTTTGCCGAAGATGCAAGTGCTGTAACCGGGTATACAAAAAAAAATAAGGCCGCAAAAACAAGCCAAACAAACAGCTGCAATTTTTTTTACCATCATTGCTTTTTCCTTTTTACAAGTTGTTACGGGTTGCATGTGTGTACTGTATATGGGGTAAAAATAAAGCGATGTTAAGGTGTGGGCAAATACTAGGCAAATATGGCCTTACTGCGGATAATTATATAAGGTTAAGTATATATTATACCATAAAAATGTGTGCCATTCAAAAACAAATTTTGAAAAACAATCGATATTAAAAGCAAAAAGTAAAAATCTACCCCGGTGGGTATACGAGGTAAACCTTCATGAGGCTTATTTTTGCTTTATAACTGGCACTATAAAGCAGGCAGGTAAAGTGCTGGCAAATGGCAAATGCAAAATTTTTTATAAGGAGAGCCAAATGCAATCGATAAAAGAAATTATTAAAAATCATTTACAGGTGTACCCCCAAATGCAACTGCAGGATTGTTTTAAGCTTATTTATCAAAGTGCAATGGGGATAGAACATCTGCTGGAAGATAAAGAAGGCTTTTTAGAATATTTAAATGCCGAAAAGGCACAAGTGGACAAAGAGGAAGAAGATAGCATACAGAATATTGGCGGCGGCATGGTTCGTTTTCCGCTTGGGCTTATTGGCCCTGCTGTAAAAGGGGATACGATGTGGAACCTTTGCCGCTACACGGCACAGATGCCCACGGCCGGAAAAGAGCAGTTGCTGTATTATTTAAAAGAATTGCAAGAGTTGGCGCAGGAAAATAAGCTGCCCTTTACCAACGAAGAGGTAGACAGCGCTGTGGCTGACTATATCCAAAATGGGTGCCCGGCGGTACACCACAGCCAGTGCTTTAAAAACAACTATCATCCCCATTACAGGCTGCTGGATGGGGGAGCGGCACTTTATTTTTTGGTTATACAAAAAATAGAAGAACTTTTGCAAACGCAAAACAGGGTTTTTATAGTGGCGGACGGTATGTGTGCCAGCGGTAAAAGCACCTTTGCAGAGTGCATGCATTTGGTTTTTGGGGCCACAGTATTGCATGCAGACGATTTCTTTTTGCAGCCCCACCAAAGAACAAAAGATCGCTTGGCAGAGCCCGGCGGCAATATAGATTACGAAAGGCTGTCTGAGGTGGTTCAAAACATAGCCTTGGATGGAGCCTTTGCCTATCAGGCATACGATTGCCAAACACAGAGTATGCAACCGGAACAAACCATTCTGCCTTCGGCATTGGTGGTGTTAGAGGGAGCCTATGCACTTCATCCTAAAATTGCGGCAAAGGCAGATATTTGTGTGTTTTTTAAACAGGATGAAGCAAAGCAAATGGAACGAATTATTGGGCGCAATGGGCCGCAGATGGCGCAGCGTTTTAAAAGTGAATGGATCCCTATGGAAAACCGCTACTTTAGCCATTTCGATATTCCGCAAAAATGCAATTTTACCATTGATACTTCTGCATTATAAAAAATCCACCTTTGCATATGTTTTGCAAGGGGGGATTTTTAAGTAGATTTTAAATTACAAAACCAACAAAGGCACATTTTGCATACAGGTTTGCAGCTCTTCCATGGTAGGCATAATGGCAATTGCACCCTTGCGTGTGGTGGCAAGGCTGCCGGCAGCATTGGCAAGCATCATAATCTCTTCCCATTTGGCTTTTGGCAGGGCTTCCAGCTCTTCAATAGTGGGGTAGCTGCACAAAGAGGCCAGTGTGCTGCCCACAAAAGCATCGCCGGCACCGGTAGTGTCTACAACCTTTACGTCATAAGTGGGCAAAATGCCGCTGGCGGCAGGTGTGCGGAAAAACGCCCCCTTGGGGCCAAGCGTTACCAGTATTACAGAGGGGCCCATTGCCGAAAGAAGCTCGGCACCTTTTTCTACATCATTTTCTCCGGTAAGCAGCAAAAGCTCCTCTTCCGATACTTTCATAATATGGGCAAGTTTGGCGGCTTCTCTCATGCCGGCGGCGGCACGTGCCTCGTCATAGTTCCATAGTGGCGGACGGTAGTTGGGATCAAAGCTTACCAATTTGCCTGCCTTGCGGGCAAATGCAGCGGCCTCAAGAGTGGCCGTGTTGGCGGGAGCTTCGGTGAGAGAAACTGCTCCAAAATGGAAAATTTTGCATTGTTGTATAATATTCTGGTTTACTTCGTCGGGGCGCAGCATCATATCGGCGCCCGGGCGACGATAGAAGCTAAAAGAACGGTCTCCTTTATCATCTAAAAAAACAAAGGCCAATGTAGTGTTTACCGACTCATCAAATACAAGGCCATCGGTGTTTATATCGTGCTGGTTTAAAACATCGGCCAAAAAGTTACCAAATTGGTCTTGCCCCACCTTGCCTAAAAAAGCAGTTTTGCGGTTTAAGCGGGAGGCCATAGCCAAAACATTGGCGGGCGCCCCACCTGGGTTTTGGGCGTACAGTTTTGCGCCTAGGTCATTTGTGCCATTTGGAGTAAAATCAATCAATAGTTCGCCAAGGGATACAATATCATACATACTAAAATTCTCCTTTTACAAACTGCGGTTTAGGCATACAAAAAGCCGAGCAGCTTTTTTAAAAGCCGTTTCGGCTTGGTTTATCAGTGGTTAATTTCTTCGGTATCGGGGGCAGTGTTTTCTGCGGTTAAGTCGGCGGATTCTTCGGGCATAGCGGGTTCTGCGGTGTTTTCGGCAGGGGCTTCAGCCTCGGCTTCTGCCGCGGCCATTGCTTTGGTAAAGCCCTTTTTAATGCGCCGAGAACTTAACTGCACAAAAACAAGTACAAAAATATTTACAATGCCGTCCAATACCAAAAAAGACCCAAAAACATACATCAATATATCGGCCTTAAAGGGATAAAAAATTAAAAGGAAACTTAAAATGGCCGTTATTACAGAAAGGATGAGTACTACCCACCAAAAGGAGTAGGAAGCACGCTTTATATCAAAAGAATTTTGAAATTTAATTACGCTGTCGTATAAAATGGTAAAGCCAAACAAAACAGGCAGCAGGCTCCATACAACCTCAACCGAGTTGAACAGGAACAGCCCTACGCCAATTAATACAACGCCCACGGCAAGGTCTGCCCTAAAGGTAGATTCGGTATCGTCTTTAATAAAGTAAAAGGCGATGCGCAAAAGCCCCATTGCAATGCATAACCCGCCAATAATGTACACAATAATTCTTTGTGCGTCCGATGGAGCAAGAATAAGAAACAGGCCCAGTAAAATATAAATTGCAGAAGCCGCGGCAAAAGAAAGTTTAAACCGTTTGCTAGCCAACATTACAAAACACCTCGCTTTTTACAATTAAAACAAATATAAATAGTAAAAAAGCGGCATCTTGCCGTGTGGGCACAGAATACCGCTATTTGCTTATATTGCGTTTACAATATAATTATTCAACGTTTTCGCCAATGGGCTTAATTTTTTCGTGGAACTCGGGGCTTTCGCTCACAACCAAAATAGGCTGAGAGAAATCAAGGGCATACATGCCAATGTAGCTTTTTGCATCTACAATCATGGTGCCGTCTAAAGAATGAAGCCCCACGTCGTCGGCGCACTCTACTGCCAGCCGCTGAATTTCCTGCAATTCGTTGATATAATTAATTTTTTTCTTACTAACCATGTTTAACATCTCCTTCTACCAATTCAATGCCCATGATTAGGGCGTATGATATGTATAGTATAGCATGTAAAAGTACAAAATAAAAGCTGTTGAGTGAGTGTTATTTACAATAATTAGGTCAAAATCCTATTTATTTTTAGCAATCTGCAAAAAACAAAGGGGAAAAGTGTGCTTAAAATACGCACACAAGACCGCCGTTAGAGGAATTTTTAGTAAAGCGGTCGAAAAAAGGCTTATTTTGGGGAATAAATGCTGTGACTTTGATGCATTGCTTTCTTAAAGTGTTGTCTTTATAATATATCTATTAATCACTTCACTGCAAAAATGGGTGTGGAGGTTAGCAATAAGCTGTACGGCTTACAAGGGCCTGTATGGTTTAAACAGTAAACAGGAGGAATCAAGCATGAAAAAAGTAGTAAGTTTTGTTTTGATGGCTTGCATGGCTGTTATGTTATTTGCAGCATGTGGTCAGGCCGCAAGCTCCAGCCAGGCTGCAAATTCCAGCCAGCCCGCAGGTTCTGAGACCGTATCGGGAGATGCCATTGTTATTGGTGGCTTGGCTCCTCTTACCGGCGGTGTGTCCCAGTATGGTATCGCTTCTTCCAACGGCTCTAAGCTGGCGGTAGAAGAAATTAATGCCGCAGGCGGTATTTTGGGACGCCAGATTGAATTCGTTTTGCTGGACGAAAAGGGTGATGCCACAGAGGCTATCAACGCTTATAACAGGCTGGTACAGCAAGATGGTATTGTTGCCTTGGTTGGTGACATTACCACAAAGCCCACCATTGCAGTAGCCCAAAGCGCTGCCGAGGATGGTATTCCGATGATTACTCCTACCGCTACCGGTGCCGAAGTTACCCAAGCAGGAGAGAATATTTTCCGTGTTTGCTTTACAGACCCTTACCAGGGCGAGTTGATGGCACACTATGCAGCCGAAAAGCTGGGAGCAAAGACCGTTGCAGTATTGTATGATACCGGCGACGATTATTCTCAGGGTGTGGCCGATACCTTTGAGGCAACTGCCGAAGAGCTAGGCCTTACCGTAACAGCCAAAGAGGGTTATCAAACCGGCGCTACCGATTTTAATGCACAGCTTACCAAAATTAAGCAGGACAATCCTGACGTTATCATGGCTCCCTGCTATTACGAAGATGCAGCTAAAATTTTAACCCAAGCTCGCGCACTGGGCATCGACACTCCTTTCCTTGGCCCAGACGGATGGGATGGTGTTCTCACTCAATTAAAAGATGCCGGAGCTGATACCTCTGTGCTGAACAACAGCTTCTACTCCAGTCAGTATTCTTCTGCCAATGCCAGCCCCGAGCTGGAAGCTTTCTTAAATACCTATAAAGAAACCTATGGCGATGAAGCCAATATGTTCTCGGTACTGGGTTACGAAGCAATGCATGCAATGGCCGCCGCCATTGAGGCAGCAGGTTCTACCGATTCGGCCGCTATTGTTGAAGCTTTGAAAAACCTCGAAGTACAGGGCCTAACCGGCACCATTTCTTACAAGGGCGGCAACGACCCCGTACGTAACGCATACATCATCGAATTTAAAGATGGCGAAGAAGAGGTTCTTGGCACCTATACTTTTTAATTAAAAATTTATACCAAACATACCGAAAAGGGGCGAAGGAATTCGCCCTCTTTTCGGATTTTATGTTAATAAAGGGCGCACAAATAAGGACGGTGTGAAGATGTATTTGATTTCCCAATTGCTGAACGGGCTTGGCACGGGCAGTATTTATGCACTTGTGGCGCTGGGATATACCATGGTGTACGGTATTGTAAAACTGATTAACTTTGCCCACGGCGATATTATTATGGTAGGCGGCTATGCCATATTTCAAATTTTGTCTTGGAATATGCCTCTGTGGCTTGCGGTTATTGTTTCGGTGGCATTTTGCGCGCTTGTGGGTATGCTTACCGAAAAGGTTGCATACCACAGGCTTTTAAACGAAGGCGCACCGCGTATTGCACTGCTAATTACAGCCATTGGCGTCAGCATCTTTTTACAAAACCTGTACCAAATTATCTATAAGCCAAACGCACGTACCATGGCGTTGTTGTTTAACCTGCCCCAAATTGATGTGGGCGGCGTTCCTGTTCAAAAAACAGTGCTTAACCTGATTGTTGCCCTTTTGGTAATGGGTATTTTGCAGTTGATGGTAAGCAAAACCAAAATGGGGCGTGCTATGCGGGCCACAAGTGAAGACCCCGGCGCTGCGGTGCTGATGGGGATTAATACCAATAGCGTAGTACTGTTTACCTTTGCGGTTGGCTCTGCTTTGGCTGCGGTTGGCGCTGTGCTTTTTATTAACACTTACGGAGAGATTAAACCCACCATGGGCAGCATGCTGGGGCTTAAAGCCTTTGTTGCGGCTGTATTTGGCGGTATAGGCAGTATTCCGGGCGCAATGATAGGTGGTTTTGCGCTGGGCCTGGCCGAGGGGCTTATTAACGCCTTGGGCGGCTCTACCTTTGCGGATGCGGTTGTTTTTGCCATGCTCATTATTATCCTTCTTATTAAACCTGCCGGGTTGCTCGGCAAGTACGTAAAGGAGAAGGTATAATGAAAGCAAAAGTACCCATGACAAAAACCAAAAAACGCGGTGTCGCAAGCGTTGTAACCTTGGTTTTTGTGGCAATTATTTTTGTTATAATGCGCCAATTGATTATTTCCGGCGTTATAGATGCTTATTATTCAGGCATTATAAACCTTGCCTGCATTAATATTATTGCGGCGGTTAGCCTTAATATGGTTACCGGCATGTTGGGCCAGTTGGTTTTGGGTCACGCGGGTTTTATGCTGGTGGGCGCATATACTGCAGCACTGTTTACCCTTAAAATGAAGGAACTGAACTGGAACCTAAACCAATCTTTACCCATCGCCCTTGTTTTGGGCGGTTTGCTTGCGGCTGTGTTTGGTCTTATCATTGGTATACCGGCCCTGCGCCTGCGGGGAGATTACCTGGCCATTATCACCCTTGGCTTTGGAGAAATCATCCGTGTAGTGGCCAATAACCTTTCTATTACAAACGGAGCTAAAGGTCTGTCGGGCATTCCATCCTTTTCTTCACGGCAAGACCCTGCGGGAATGTTTAACTACCTCTTCCTCATTGCGGTTATCACCATTTTTGTAAGCTACACCTTTGGCACCTCGCGCCATGGGCGTGCGGTACGTGCCATACGTGAGGATGAAATAGCGGCCGAGGCAAGCGGTGTACACACCACCTACTATAAGCTGCTTACCTTTATGATGTCTGCCTTTTTTGCAGGTATTGCGGGCGGCTTGTATGCCCATTACCTGCGCCTGATTGACCCCGCAAAGTTTGACTTTAACCGCTCGGTAGAAATTTTGATGATGGTGGTTTTGGGCGGCATGGGGTCCATCACAGGCTCAGTTATTTCGGCGGGTGTGCTTTCGGCCCTGCCCGAGATGCTGCGTGGCTTTGCAACCTACCGTATGCTTATTTACAGCGTGGTGCTTATTTTGGTTATGTTATTCCGTCCAATGGGGCTTTTGGGACGGCGCGAAATACAGGTAATTGGCCCGTTTGAAAAAATACTAAAGCACCTTACCAAAAACGATAATATAACCAAAAAAGAAAAAACCGCCAAAAAGGGGAAAAAGCTATGAAAGAAATAGTGCTTAGAGCAGAACAGCTCTCCCTTTCTTTTGGGGGGCTGCGTGCTGTTCAAAATGTAAACTTCCACATCCGCAAAAACCAAATTGTTGGGCTTATTGGCCCTAATGGCGCGGGTAAAACAAGTATATTTAACCTGTTAACGGGTGTATACCCGCCCGAAGACGGCGATATTTTACTAAACGATAAAAGCTTACGCGGCAAAAAAACCTATCAAATTAACCGTATGGGCGTTGCGCGTACCTTTCAAAATATCCGCCTGTTTAAAGACCTTACTGTTATTGATAATATTAAAATTGCCATGGGCAAAGATATGAAGTACTCTGTGCTGTCGGGCGTGTTCCGTTTGCCGGGCTACCAAAAGGAGGAAAGGGCAATCAGCCATGCGGCGCACGAGCTTTTGGCGCACATGGGGCTGGATGATAAAGCCCACGAGCTTGCCCGTAACCTGCCCTATGGGCAGCAGCGTAAGCTGGAGATTTTACGCGCACTTGCCTCTAAGCCAAGTGTGCTGCTGCTGGATGAACCGGCCGCGGGGATGAACCCCACCGAAACACAGGAGCTTTTGGATACTGTGCAGATGCTTCAAAAAGAATATGAGCTTTCTGTTTTGCTTATAGAGCATGATATGAACTTTGTTATGGGCATTTGCGAGTATATTTTTGTTTTGGATTACGGCAGCATTATTGCCGCCGGAGAGCCCGAAGAAATACGCAACAATCCCAAGGTAATAGCAGCATATTTGGGGGGTGAGTAAAATGGCATTGTTGGAAGTTCAGGACTTACATGTTTATTACGATGCCATCCACGCCATCAAAGGAATTAGCTTTGAAGTGCAAGAAGGGGAGATTGTAACCCTTATTGGTGCCAATGGTGCCGGTAAAACAACCACACTTCATACAATTTCGGGACTTCTTAAACCTCGCAGTGGTTTTGTTACCTTTGCAAATACCAATATTGTGTCGATAAAACCTCACAAAATTATTCGTTTGGGTTTGGCGCAGGTACCCGAAGGCCGCCGGGTGTTTTCTCGGTTAACCGTAAAGGAAAACCTTGTAATGGGCGCATATGTGCGCAATAACCAGCAAGAGATTGATAAGGACTATGCACATGTGCTGGAGTTGCTGCCAAGGCTGAAAGAGCGCCTTAAGCAAACAGCAGGTACCTTATCCGGCGGCGAGCAGCAGATGCTTGCCATTGGGCGCGCCCTAATGGCACGGCCCAAGATGCTGCTGCTGGACGAACCCTCGATGGGGCTTTCTCCCTTGCTGGTGCAAGAGATATTCTCCATTATCAGGGATGTAAACCAAAAAACAGGCACCACCGTTCTTTTGGTAGAGCAAAATGCAAAAATGGCGCTGGAAATAGCATCGCGCGCCTATGTTATGGAAACAGGCCGGATTGTGATGAGCGGAGAAGCAAGCAAACTGGCAGATACACCGGAAGTAAAGCGTGCCTATTTGGGTGGCTGATAAACAGCAAAAATGCCTGTGCGCTTATGGTAGCACAGGTATTTTTTTGCGGTTGAATACATGAGGTAGAGTGAATGGATGATAAAACAAATAAAAAGCCCCAGTCAGAATCTTTAAAGGCGCTTCGGGCGGCTTTTCCGGTAACCATACCGGTGCTTACGGGCTATATTTTTTTGGGCATCGCCTTTGGCATTTTGCTTGCCAGCAAAGGGTTTGGGCCGGTATGGGCATTTATTATGAGCACATTTGTATATGCGGGGTCTGCCCAGTTTGTGGCCGTTGGGCTGTTGGCGGCAGGCTTTGAGCTCTTTACGGCGGGGCTTGTAGTATTAATGGTAAATGCCCGTCATATTTTTTATGGCATATCCATGCTGGAACGCTTTAAAGACTATAAAAAAGCAAAATGGTATATGATTTTTTCTCTTACAGACGAAACCTTTGCCCTGCTTCTATCAGCTAAAACATCTCAAGGGGTAAACGAAAAAAAGATGCACTTTTTTATTTCTCTGCTAGATCAAATTTACTGGATAATAGGCGGTGTAATAGGCGGCGTATTGGGAAGCGCTATTCCGCTTAACACCAAGGGCATCGATTTTGTAATGACTGCCCTGTTTATTGTGGTATTTTTAGAGCAATGGAAAACAAAATCGAATAGGAGCCCCGCAACTATTGGGCTTGGCGTTTCTTTAGCGTGCCGTATTTTATTTGGCACACAGTGGTTTATTTTGGCAAGCATGGCAGCGCTAATTTTAATTTTTACTTTTGCGCGTAAACCCTTGCAAGAAAGGGGAGAGGCCTAAATGACGGTATTGCAAACAGGTATTATGGTAGCTGTTATGGCAGTGGTAACCTTTGCCACAAGGGCACTGCCCTTTATTCTTTTTCCAAAGAACAAAACAACACCACTATTTGTGGTGTATCTTGGCAAGGTGCTGCCCTTTGCCATTACCGGTATGCTGCTTGTGTTTTGCCTAAAAGAGACTGTGGTGCTCTCCTATCCGTATGGAATCCCGGAGATTATTGGAATTGCCACGGTGGTAACGGTTTATTTAACTAGTAAAAAATCTTTGCCCGCTATAGCCGCCGGTACGCTTGTGTATATGTTTTTGGTGCAGGTGGGCTGGTTTGGTTAAAAAATTGCCGGGTGGTCTTAAATAAAGCGGACAAAAGCAGGTATATTTGCGCTAGTGCAAATATACCCTGCTTTAAAAATGGCTCGCCTTTAATAAATAGGCAAAGAAAAAACCGATTGTGTTTTACACAATCGGTTTAATGCTCAGCGAAAATCCAATTATACTGCGCGGGAAACTTTACCCGAACGCAAACAGCGGGTGCAGGCGTGGATATATTGGGGAGTTCCATTTACCACTGCCTTAACGCGCTTAACATTAGGTTTCCATGCGCGGTTGGAACGGCGGTGGCTGTGGGAAATCTGAATACCAAAAGTAACCCCTTTGCCGCAAACATTGCACTTGGCCATCTCTGCACCTCCTTCATAGGTTAACTCACCAAGTTATTCTATCAAATCCTGTGCAAAAAAGCAAGTTTTTTATGCGCTCAATATTTAAAAATATTATACGGTGTGGTATAATCCATATCATACCATTGTATTATGCGCTGGGCAGCATTTGCCGCGCATACAGGGAAGGCCGTTTTATGGCGGCGCTTTTTTAGGTAAAATGGTAATAACACCGGTCACCGGCAAAAGGAGTGCTTTAAGTTGGAGCAAACACTGATTCGGGTAAACGACGGCAAACAAGAGCTTGTGGGAGCAGACGGCGGGCAGTTTTACTGCTATGCAATCCCTACAAAATTGGTAACGGATCAGGATACCGTTAACGACGTTGTGGCAGAATTTGCAAAGCCGGTGCTGCAGCCAGACGATATTTTGTTTATAAGCGAAAAAATGGTAGCCTGTACACAGGGGCGTGCCATTCCTATGGAAAAAATTAAGCCGGGCTTTTGGGCGCGTTTTTTGTGCAAGTTTGTTTCTAAAACACCGGGCGGTATCGGCCTTGGTATGCCCGAAACAATGCAGTGCGCAATAGAAGAATGCGGCCTGCCCCGTATTTTGCTTGCCACCGGTGTAAGCGCAGTGGGTAAGCTGTTTCGCCAAAAGGGGTGGTTTTACCATGTGGCTGGAGAAAAGGCCGCAGCTATCGATGGTCCCTGCCATTGGACCATTCCCCCCTATAACCATTACGTAGTGCTGTCTCCCACCGAGCCGGATAAGGTTGCCAAAGACGCTTCTAACGCTTTGGGCGGCAATCTTGTGCTGATTGTGGATTTGAATGACAGGGGCGGTAAAATCTTGGGTGGCTCGGCTGCCTATAAAGAGGAAGACCTCTTGCCACTTCTCCGTCAAAATCCATTGGGTCAGGCAGACCAATCTACTCCAATGGGTATTCTTCGTCCTTACAAAAGCGAAAAGTAATAATATAGATAAAAGGGCATCGCCAGTGTATGGCGGTGCCTTTTGTTTTTGTATTTTATCTCAGATGAATTTTAAAAATCGAGGATTTTTCGTTTTCTTTCAAATGTCCTCAAATACCGTTTTTAATCACTATTTGTTGTAAATAAAAAGCAGCATTCGTTATTTTAAATTGGCAGGTTCTATTGCTTTACTTTATAGCACTTGTTTTTGTAAATAGGCTAGGTTAGGGTTCCTTCTGTAACAGCTGTGTAAAACCAGGGTAGCTCACAGGCAATTTGCAGCCCCGAATAGTGGGTAAAAGGGCCATCCGCTATAGGCGGGAAAGCAACCTGCCATGCACACAGGCACTGGTATCGGCAATGGTACTGCCGATTGGCTGTGTTGTTGCCGTATTTAGAGTCTCCCAAAATAGGGGTTCCAACACTGGCAAGGTGGGCACGTATCTGGTGTGTTCTTCCCGTTTTTGGCGATACCAAAAGCAATGCAAGCGGCCCTTGCTTTGCAACTGTTTTGTAGGCAGTTACAATTGGCTTTGTGCCTTTTTGCGGCTCGGGGTGCACAAATACTCGGCCTTCTTTTGCATTCTTAGCAAGCCAGCTTTCTAAAGTGCTGGCAGCGGGCGCAGGGTGCCCAAAGGTAACAGCGTAATATTTTTTTTGCAGCAAGCGTTTAAACAGTAAATCCTCAATAAAATCTAGGGTAGGCTGGTTTTTTGCGGCTAAGAGGACACCAGAAGTACCAGTGTCCAACCGGTGACATAAAGCGGGGAAAGCAGCCTCTTCATTTGCTGTAAGCCCATTAGATTTGTGCTGCTGCAACAACTGTAGCATACTTTCGGCAGTTCCAAGGCTTGGCGTTCCAGCAGGTTTGTATACAGCTATCAGGTTTTGGTCTTCGTATAAAACAGTAAGGGGCTGTGGGGGCGCAGGGGGCAAAAATAACCTTATAACATCCCCTTGCTGCAGTTTACAAGACAAAGGCTGTTTTTTACCATTCAGCTTTATTTTGTTTTGACGCAAAAATTTATGCATCAACCCAACCGATAGGCTGGGGCAAACCTCAGCGAGGTACTGGTCTAACCGAAGCGGCTTGCTGCTGTGGTAAATAAACTCTTCCAAATAAAGCGCCCCTTAGTAAAATAAGTAAATGTACGGCAATGGTGCAGTAAGATACTGGTTATTCAAACGGAAAACGTTCGCCCCAATGTGCGCGCAGGCTGTCCATAAGGCGCATAATGCGCAGGGTTTCGGCATGGGGCATTTCGGGGCATTCCAGGCGTTTTTCGCGCAGGGCTTCTACACAGGCAAGCACTTCGTACTCAAACCCGGTAATTTGTGCGGGGCGGTCGTATACTTCGCTTTGGCCGTGTTCTTTGTTAAAAACGGTAAAGCGCTTGTAGTTGGTAAGCCCCTCTACCGATATCCAGCCCTTGGTGCCGTAAATAATGCCGTGCTGGCCGGTGGGGCATTGCATGGTTACCGAAAGGTTTGCAATGCGCCCGTCTGCATATTGTAAAGAAATACTTTCCTGCGCATCCACACCGCTGTCTGTTAAAGAGGCGGCCGAAGTTACAGACTGCACATCGCTTCCAAAAGCAATTGAGGCAAAGTTAATGGCATACACGCCCAAATCCAGCAGGGCACCCCCTGCGAGAGCTGGGTTAACAAGGCGCTCTACATGTACAAGGTTTTCGCCAAAATCACAGGTAAGCATGCGCGGCTCGCCAATTACCCCTTCGGCCAGCAGTTTTTGCAGATGCTGTGCCATGGGGGTAAAGCGTGTCCACATACCCTCACTGGCAAATATACCGTGCCGTTTGGCAATTTCAAACAGCTCTTCTGCCTGCTCGGTGTTGGCGGTAAAGGCCTTTTCGCACAAAACAGGCTTATCGTTTGTAAGGCATAATTTGGCATGCTCGTAATGATGAGAGTGGGGGGTGGCAATATAAATAAGGTCTACATCGGGGTCTTTTACCATATCCAGGTAAGAGCCATACACTTTTTCGATGCCAAAGGGCTTGGCAAAAGCGGCCGCATTCTCGATATTGCGCGAAGCAACGGCGTATGCCGTAGCTTCGGTCATCTGCGCCAGTGTGGTTGCCATTGTGTGTGCAATGGTGCCGGCTCCTAAAATTCCAACTCGTATGGGGGTCATATGGATTCTCCTTTTGTATAATAAAGCAAGCGTATTTCAGGTAGTATTATACAACAAAGTCTACTCTTTAAACAGGGAGATTTCTCCGCTGCGGTTTAGGTGCACAATAACTGTAACGGTAACAGGAAATGCCAGCATGCCCCAAAAACCAAACAAACGCGCGCCCACAAACATGCAAATAAGCGTAAGCAGTGGGTATAATCCAATTTGCTTGCCCACAACGCGGGGCTCTAATACCTGCCGTACCACGGTAATAATTGCGTATAAAACAACCAATCCAATCCCTAAAAAATAATTTCCGGTAATTAGGCAATAGGCAGCCCAGGGGATCATAATGGTACCGGTGCCAAGTACGGGTAAAATATCCACAATGGCCGTAACAAGGGCAATCAAAAACGGCGAGGGCACCCGTAATATAAGCAATCCTATCGAAACTTCTATAAAGGTAATTGTCATTAAAATGGCATATGCCCTTAAAAACTTAAGCAGTACATTTACAACAAAATCTTTAATTACAAACAACATGCGGTTTGCGTTGGGTGTTAGCTGCCGTGCAATAAAACTGGTAATTTTGTAGTAATCAATTACAAAAAAGTAAGAAGCGATAATGGTGAGGAAAAATGTAACTAAAAAGAATGGAACCGAGCTTGCCACGGTGGTTACAAGGTTGATGGCCCCACTGGATACAGCCGAAAGGATATTGCTTACCATGCTGGAAAGGTTTTGGCTTACAGAGTTGAAAAAGCCAAGTAGTGTGGGGTCTGAGTTTTTAAGCAGCGAGTCAATCCATCCGCTAATAGAGTTTACAATGGGCTCTATGTTGGCGTAATAATACTTTGGCAAGTTAGAAAATACCCCGGAGATATATACAATTAACTTGGCGCCAAAAACTACCAGCAGGGTGCCTATAATGGCATATACAAGGGTAAGCAGCAGTATTGCAACCACCCTGCGGTTTAAGGGGGTTTTTTTGGTAATTAAATTGATAAGGGGTTTTAGGGCAAACGCAATTATAAATGCAAGAAAAAAGGGCATAATAAAGGGCAACGCATATTTTAAAATGCAATAAATTAAGGCGGCCCAAATACCATAAAAAATAATTTTTATGATAAAATTGCGCTTTCTCTCGGTTGAATTCATACTACCCCGCCTTTACAAATTATTGTTATTTTAATTATACGATGCGTACCCGTAAAATGCTACAAGTATATAGTAACACTGATAAAAAATATCGATATTAAGATATTTTTGTTTTTACAAATTAAAGCAGACCATTTTTGTCAGTATTTGGCTGCGCCCAATACCGTTTATTGCCAGCCCAAAACGTGAGGCGGATTTAAATGAGAATATTTATGCCCCTGTGCTTAAAAAGATGTAAAAAATATACAAAAGTAATACTGCACTAAAGTGGTGTGTGCTGTGTTTAATACCGCAGGCACTAAAAACATACGCTTTTGTGGAAGATATTTTAGACAAGAGCAAAAATGGCAAGCAAGGGCCTCTGCTTGTAAATAAAGGCAGGTTTACGTATACTTATTTCAGTTGGTGATTAATGCGGCAAAGAATTAAATTAAATGGGGAGTGATCCACTTGCCACAGGAAAGACATTACCGCGGCGGTCTTACAATATCCCGCAAGCTTACAGAGCGTTTATTGCTGGAGCTGCAGGAAGGCGAATTTGCTACCTACGAACGCCTGCCAAGCGAGGTGGAGCTTTCTGCCCGGTTTGGTGTTAGCCGCTCGGTCATTCGGGATGTATTGTCTAACCTTGAGCGGGAGGGCTGTGTAGAGCGGGAGCGCGGTGTGGGTACTACCATTATAAGAGAAATTGTAAACCTTAAAAGCCGGTTTGATATTAAGCACGAGTATAATACCTTGGTGCGGGCCACCGGGGGCAACCCTTCGGCAGAGGTAAAAAAGCTGTACGAACAGCCTGCCAGTAAAGAGCTGGCCGAAAAATTGCATATACAGCAGGGAGAAACCCTTGTTGTGTGCGAAAAATGCGTTATGTCCAACAAACATCCTGTTATTTATTCTATAGATAATCTGCCCCTGTCTTTGTTTGGCAAAGCCGACTATACCAATTATAACTGGAACCAATCGGTGTTTGACCTATTGGAAGAAGAATGCCATATGGTGGTGGATACAGATATTGCCGCAATACTGCCCGTAATTGGACCAGAGGATATCCGCGATATATTAAAGCAAACCGAAGGGCATGCCCTGCTGCGTGTAGATGAAATTGGCTACCATAAACTGGGCCGCCCGGTACTGCAAACCCTGGGCTACTACACAGATTATTTTGAGTTTACCATGCTCAGAAAACGCATATAGTCATACTATTACCAGTAAAATGCACAAAAAAACGCCTTTATTTTGTCCATAGGCGGTTATCTAAGTTTTACTTATGTAAAAAAAGCGATAAAACGATAAAACAAATGTAAGGGACGCCAAAGCCGGCAAAAACCGGTTTTTGCGTCCCTTGTTGTAGGTGGCAGTGGTAAGATATACTAAAGAAAAGAAAGAGTTGTCTATAAAAAAATATCGGCAGAAAAGCAGTAATTGCATTTTTGCATGGCTGCTCTTAAAACTTTTATTTTTTGCAGGCAGCATCTATTACCACTGGCTGTATCGTTTTTTAGCGCAATAACATCCATATTGGATAAATACGCTGAGGAGGAGAACACAATGCGGCAAAACCAATCGTTTGTTTTAAAAGGGAATATACTATATACACCACAAAGCAATAAGCTGGAATGTATACCCAACGGATATCTTGTATGTGTAGACGGGGCGGTAGCGGGGGCCTTTACAAGCCTGCCGCAGCAATATGCTTCGCTTCCTTTGCAGGATTATGGGGATAAACTGCTTTTGCCCGGGCTTGTGGACACACATATGCATGCGCCGCAATATGCTTTTCATGGTACGGCAATGGATAAAGAGCTGTTGGATTGGCTCAATTCTCAAACCTTTCCCGAAGAATCGAAATATAAAGACCTTGCCTATGCCGCCAAAGCATACTCTATTTTTGTAGAGGAGCTTAAAAACGGAGCCACCACCCGGGCGGGCATTTTTGCCACACTGCATGGCACGGCAACCATATTGCTGATGGATATGCTGGAAGAAGCGGGGCTATGTACCTTTGTGGGTAAGGTAAGCATGAACCGCAATAGCCCGCCCTATTTGTGTGAAGAAAATGCGGCCGCCGCGCTAGAAAATATACGGCTTTGGCTGCAACAATGTAAAGAGAAGGAATATAAACGCACCAGCCCCATCCTCACGCCTCGCTTTATCCCTTCTTGCTGTGATGAGCTTTTACAGGGCATTGCCCAAATACAGCAGCAAACGGGGCTGCCCGTACAGTCTCACCTGTCAGAAAATCCCTCTGAGGTAGAGTGGGTACAGGAGCTTTGCCCCCAAAGCAGCAGCTATGCAGACGCTTACCATCAGTTTGGTTTGTTTGGAGGCAACGGAAATACAGCTGTTATGGGGCATTGTGTATATGTAAACCAAGACGAAATGGAGCTGATGCGTAGAAATGGTGTAATTGTTGCGCATTGCCCTGTGTCCAACAGCCATCTTTCATCAGGCATTGCCCCCATTCGTAAGTTTTTAAACCAAGAAATTTTAGTGGGGCTTGGCACAGATGTTGCGGGAGGCTTCTCGCCCTCTGTGTTTAGGGCGATGGTAGAGGCTATACAGGTATCTAAGCTGCGTTGGCGTCTGGTAGACAATACCGAAAAGCCGCTTTCGGCCACAGAGGCATTTTATTTGGGAACAAAGGGCGGCGGGGCTATGTTTGGCAGGGTTGGTTCTTTTGAGGAAGGGTACGAATTTGACGCGCTGGTAGTAGATGACACCAGCCTGCCCTGCCCGTACGAGATGAGCCTAGAGCATCGTTTGGAGCGGGTAATCTATCTTTCGGACAACAGCAATATTGCCGCAAAGTATGTGCGGGGTATGCAGGTAAAATAAAAAACAAAAAGCCTTTCCGGTTATCCGGTTGGGCTTTTTGTTTTTTTACATATAATGTAAAGCACCTAAAATGTTTTACATGGATTTAACATAAGCAAGATTATGGACTTTACATGCCGTAGGTAGAATAAAACTGTCGAAACGAGAAGTGAGACAAAAACAAACAAAAAATGTTGTGCTTAAAACCCAAGGAGGAAAAGAATTTATGAAACGTTTGGCAGCTATTGTTTTATCGGGCCTTTTGGCCATCACTGTATTGGCAGGATGCGGCACTACAGCATCGCAATCAACACCGGTTGCATCATCCACCGGCACCAGCAGCTCTAAAGCACCCGAATCTACCTTTGACACCAGCAAATCCATTGCGGTTATCTCGCGCGAAGACGGCTCTGGCACACGCGGTGCATTTGTAGAGCTGGTTGGCATTTTAGAAGAAGTAGACGGACAAAAAGTAGACATGACCACACAGGGCGCCAACATTGTTAACAGCACCTCGGTAGTGGTTACCACAGTGGTAGGCGATCCTTACTCCATCGGCTATATCTCGCTTGGTTCTTTGGATGACAGCGTTAAAGCCTTTAAAATTGATGGTGTAGAAGCTAGCGCCGAAAACATTAACAACGGCACATATCCCATCTACCGCCCCTTTAACATTGCAGTAAGCAAAAATGCGGCAGAAGGTACCGAAGACTTTATCAAATTTGTACTTAGCACCCAAGGCCAGGAAGTTGTAACCGAAAATGGCTACATTGCCCTGAAAGACGCACAAGATTATGCAGCCAGCGGCGCCAGTGGCAAAATTGTAATTGCCGGTTCTTCCTCTGTATCTCCCTTGATGGAAAAGCTGGTAGAAGCTTACAAAGTATTAAACCCGGATGTACAGATTGAAATCCAAACCAGCGATTCTACCACTGGTATGAATAACGCAATCGACGGCATCTGCGATATCGGCATGGCCTCTCGCAACCTGAAAGACGCAGAACTAGAAGCTGGCCTAGAGCCCGTAGTAATTGCCAACGACGGCATCGCGGTAATCGGCAACCTGGAAAACAGCGTCAACGACCTAAGCAAAGACAGCATTGGTTCTATCTTTAAAGGCGATATCACCACCTGGGCAGAACTTGCCTAAGATACCATAAAATCATACAGAGCGATAACGCGGCATTTATATGCCGCGCATCGCGCTATACGGGGGAATTGAGATTTGAAAAAAACGAGGGAGAAAGCGATGCAGGGCGTATTTCTTATTTCTGCCTGCGCCAGTATCCTTGCAATAGCACTTATTTGTTTGTTTTTGTTTGTAAACGGTGTGCCCGCCATAGGCGAAATAGGTGTGTTTAAGTTTTTACTTGGCACGCTTTGGCGCCCCGGTAATGATATATATGGGATTTTCCCCATGATCGTAGGCAGCCTGTATGTTACTGCGGGCGCAATTTTAATGGGTGTGCCGGTGGGGCTTTTGTGCGCTATGTTTATGGCGTTTTACTGCCCCAAATGGCTGTACCGTTTTATGCGGCCTATGGTGCAGTTGTTGGCGGGCATTCCCTCTGTTATATACGGCTTTTTTGGGCTGGTTGTATTGGTGCCGTGGGTAAGCAAAACGTTTGGCGGGCAGGGGCGCAGTGTGTTAACCGCCTCTGTTTTGCTTGCTATTATGATTTTACCAACCATTATAACCGTAAGCGAATCGGCCCTGCGAGCGGTGCCGGACAATTACT
>JBKEAM010000133.1:0-1931 GCA_047972265.1 Oscillospiraceae bacterium
ATTTACAATAGACAAAGAAAAAACGCTATGGTAATATAACAAACGTATGGTTAGCGATTGCTAACGCAAGAGCGAGAAGAGAAGCGTTTATTTATAGAAAGTGAGGCGGTGCTGCATTATGGCAGAGGAGAAAAAGCAAAAAACAGGCATAGCAAGATTGCTTGAAATAAGCGCCCAAAAATCGGGGTTGCTTGTTTGGGCGGTTATTTTTTCAAGCCTATCGGGGGTTTTACAGTTTGTCCCGTTTTATTCGGCTTTTAGGGCAATACAAGAGGTAGCCTTAAACTACGGTGCGCTTACCCAGCAAAATATCAATTATATTATGACATGGGTATTTATAGGCGTTGGCTGTATGGCCGGTGGGTTTGTGTGTATGTACATAGGCTCTATGTGTTCTCATACAGCCGCCTTTAAAATATTGTATGGCCTAAGGATGAACCTTGCCAAAAAGCTTACCCAGCTGCCGCTTGGCTTTCATATGGAGCATTCTACCGGCGAAATACGCAAAATACTAGAGCTGAACGTAGAAAAAACAGAGCAATGGATTGCACACGCATTGCCGGATTATGTATCTGGCATGGTGGGCTTTATTGTAATTATTGCCCTTATGTTTAGTGTTAACGTGTGGCTGGCTCTTACCTTTTTTGTGGTGGTTATCATCAGCGTATTAATTGCGTCCAGATTTTCTGCCGGAGAAAAGGGCATGGAAAGTGTGCGCAAATACCAAACAGCGCTGGAGCGCATCAACTCCAGCACGGTGCAGTACGTAAACGGCATGCCTGCCGTTAAAATATTTAACCACTCGGCAGATTCGTTCCAAACCTTAAAAACAGATATAGAAAATTACCGCGATTATTCTATAGAGCAAACCAAGGCGTTTAGGCCCATTTACACGGTTTTGC
The DNA here is from genome assembly GCA_047972265.1 of Oscillospiraceae bacterium. Taxonomy (GTDB): domain Bacteria; phylum Bacillota; class Clostridia; order Oscillospirales; family Ruminococcaceae; genus JAAYCI01. The sequence goes on from JBKEAM010000133.1 coordinate 903, forward strand.
TGGCGGTTATTAAGGGCATTGCACTGTTTATATTGCCGGTAAGTACCCTTATTTTATCCCGCAACCCAACCTCGTTAGAGTTTGCCCTTAGCGTGGCAATGTTTTTAATCTTATCACCCGGTATTGTGGCGCCGGTGTTTAAGGTGGTGGGCATTGGCTCGGTTATAAAGGATATAAGCGGCGGGGTAGAGCGCATTGATATGATTTTTGACGCACAGCCCCTTGCAGAACCGGAAAAAGATACCCGCCCCACAACCTTTGATATCCAGTTTAACGACGTGAGATTTTCTTACAACGAAAACGCCGAAAACCCGGTGTATGCGCTAAACGGCATAAACTTTACCGCGCACGAAAAAAAGATTACCGCCCTTGTGGGCGCTTCGGGCGGGGGCAAATCTACCTGCGCACAGTTGGTGCCCCGTTTTTGGGACATTAACCAGGGCACAATAAAAATTGGCGGCGTAAACATTAAGGATATTAAGCAAGACACCCTAAACGAGCTTGTGTCTTTTGTATTTCAGGATAGCTTTTTGTTTTTTGATACCATCCGCGAAAACATACGCGCTGGCGTAACAGACGCAACCGAAGAACAAATTGTAGCGGCAGCCAAAGCGGCGCAGTGCCACGATTTTATTGTAAAACTGCCCGATGGCTACGATACGCTGATAGGCGAGGGAGGAATTTTTTTATCCGGCGGCGAAGAGCAGCGCATTAACATTGCCCGCGCCATCCTTAAAAATGCTCCCATTTTGCTGCTGGACGAAGCCACCGCCTTTGCAGACCCCGAAAATGAGGCAATGCTGTACGGGGCCATTAAATCGCTTATAAAAAACAAAACAGTTATTATGATTGCCCACCGCCTTTCTACCATTATAGATGCCGACCAAATAGTGGTAATTGACGACGGCAGGGTACAAGAAAACGGCACCCATACACAGTTGATGGAGAAAAACGGAGAATATAGCCGTTTGTATGCGGCCTATATTAAAAATACCGAGTGGTACATATCGGAGGCGGCGCAATGAAACA
>JBKEAM010000076.1:0-1609 GCA_047972265.1 Oscillospiraceae bacterium
CGGGGAGCGACAGCAAATATAACCATATAATATCATATACATTATGCTATTTGCACTGTTTTGCCTGTAAATTATATAAACACAAATTCAAAATACACGCGATTTTTAAAAACATAGCATAAATTGTTGCAAAAATAAGGTGCGAACCTCCCTGTAAATTTATGTTTGCTTGTACTTCGCACCAAATTAATAGGCTGTGTTTGCATTTACGCGCCTATGTGCCTTTCCTGTAAATAAAAGTAACTACCTCATCCCCCAAAATCCAAAAAAGACTGCACCTGCCTGTCTATGGGTTTTGGCATATCCTCATCCGGTGGGGGCAGGGGCCGTGCCGTGGCGGCGGGCCGCCCCGCAAAAAAGTAACGCAGTGCGTCGGGCGCATGGGTAAGCTCGTGCGGTCGGTCGGCTATATCACAGGGGTTATCGGGGTTGTATTGCAGGGCGGGCAGGGTGCGTATCAGGTTTACACAGTTTTCAAACACACGCAGGCCGGCGGCGGGCTTACCATGCTCATCCGGCTGTACCCGCAGTGCTTCTTTTAGGTTTAGCCAACCCTGCACCCGGCTGTTATCGGCCCGGCGCAGGTATACGCCATGCTCGGCAAATATTTCTGCAATGCTGCGGCCGGTATCTTTTTGGCGGTTCCATAAGTCGGGCGGGGCAATGCAGCCATCCACCTTATCATCGTGGGCACGTATCATCTGCGCCGCCTCGCTGGGCAGTACCCCCTGCCCGCCGTTGTCTTTTCCGGTGTAAATTTCTCGGTATGCCCACGCCCGGCCATAGGCATCTAACGCCATCCAATAGCAGGCAAATATATCCAAGCCATAATCCATGCAAATATACCGCCGCCAGTGGGGCGGCACTATAAATGGCTTTGCAACGTGTACCTTGCGGTTCCACTCGGTAAAAAACTGACCCTCAAACAGTTCCCAGCTGCCATGCAGCAGGGCATCCCGGTCTTTTTTATCCAGCCGTTCCAACCGCTTAATATAGTCGGGGTCTTTTTGCATTAAAAATACGTTATCCTGCACAAAAGACGGAATAAAAACCCGGCTTCCCTCGCCCACTGTAAAGGGCTTTGCCGCAGGGGCAGGGTCTACAAAGCGCCGCTTTACCCACTGGTGACCTATGCCGCCGGGGTTGGTGGTGCTTTTTATCTGTTTTGGAAAGTCGTTTGCCCCGCGCAATCGGCTTATAAGGTATACATACATTTCCTCTGTAAAATGGGTAAGTTCATCAAACCGAATCACATCATACTCGGCCCCTTGGTAGCGGTACACGTCCCGCTCGGCATCGCAGTAGCCAAACTCTATCATCGAGCCATTTTTAAACCGCCCACGGTGCGCCGTACTGCCGTAGCGATACATATTTTGGGGGTACAGTGCAAGATGCTCCAGTATTAGGCTGCGTTCCAAATCGGGAAAGGTACAACGCAGTATAAGCTGTTTGCTGCCGGGATATTTTACGGCATACAGCAACGCATCTGCCAGTTGCCCGTAGCTTTTGCCGCCGCCCGCCGCGCCGCCAAACAGCACTTCGTCTTGCTTTGCCTGTATAAAGCTGTACTGCTTTTGGGTAATGGTAAGCACCAGCGTGCCCTTTTTTA
>JBKEAM010000077.1:0-47225 GCA_047972265.1 Oscillospiraceae bacterium
CCGTTAGCTGGTACAGGGGGCCGCTCTCGGTGGTTTCAAAGGCAGTGCCCTTTTCGCCGCGGTACAGTTTACGGTAATTTACCCAAAGGTCAAACCAGTAAAAGTACAAACCCGGTTCTTCTACAGTAGTTGTAATGGTAAACAGATCGGTATCATCCTGCGTATCGGCAAAAGCAAGGGCAAGCTGGCGGGCTTCGCCGCCATCGGCCTGTAAAAATAAATAGGGCGTTTTACAGCCGTAGTTTACAGGTATGTGTAAAGTAAGCGTAAGCGGCTGGCCGGTGGCAAGGGCGCCAAAAGGGGTTTTGCAGCCCTCGTCGCGGCTATTAAATATAAATGGATAAGACATCAACGTTACCTCGTGTATAGCAAAGTACCGCTACAGCAAAGCGGAGGCGTCCCAAATATTGTGTGCATACTCCAGCACTGCCCTGTCTGCCGAGAACATGCCGCTTCCGGCAATATTCATCAGGCTCATACGTGCAAAAGCAGAGGTATCGGTATACAGGCGGGACAGTTCGGCTTCGGCACGCCGATAATCGGCAAAATCGGCCAAAACCATGTAGGGGTCTGCCGTGCGCAGGTTTTGTGCAATTTCGGGGAAGCGTTCGTTGCCCCAACCATGCTCTATAAAGGACAAAACCTCCGAAGCAACAGGGTCTTGCGCAATAAAGGCCGAGGGATGGTAACCCATTTTTTTCAGGGCATCCACCTGCTCTGCCAGCATGCCAAACTGCATAAAGTTATCCTGCCCGGCGGCTTCGGCAATTTCTATATTTGCGCCATCGTATGTGCCAAGGGTAATGGCACCGTTTAGCATAAATTTCATGTTGCCGGTGCCGGAGGCCTCTGTACCCGCAAGGCTTATCTGCTCCGACACCTCGCTGGCCGGCATTAAATGCTCGCTGGTGGTTACATTGTAATCTTCCAGATAAATTACACGTAGCTTATCGCGCACAGCTTCATCCGCTTCCAGCATTTCGCCCAGCTTATAAATCAGGCGGATAATTTGTTTGGCCATGTAGTAGCCGGGTGCGGCTTTGGCGGCAAAAATATAAGTTTTGGGTACAAAATTGGCATTGGGGTTATTTTTTAGGTACAGGTACTGTGCAACAATGTTTATTGCATTTAGGTGCTGGCGCTTATACTCGTGCAGGCGTTTTACCTGACAATCAAAAATAGAAGAGGGGTCTATCTTTTGCCCGGTTTTTTGCAGCAGGTGCTGGGCAAAAATTTCTTTATTGGTTTTCTTTACAGCAAGCAAGCGTTTTAGCACCGTTTTATCGTCGGCATACTTTGCAAACTTTGCAAGCTCGGCAGCATCCTTTTTAAAACCGCTGCCAATGGTATCCTCTAAAAGGCCGGTAAGGCCAGTGTTAGATTGCAGCAACCAGCGGCGGTATGCAATACCGTTGGTTACGTTACCAAACTTTTGAGGTGCATACAGGTAATAATCGTGAAATACAGTTTGCTTTATAATTTCGCTGTGCAATCGGGAAACGCCGTTGATAGAGTGGCAAACAAAGCAGCAGATATTGGCCATGCGCACATACCCATCGCTTAAAACAGCCATGTAATTTATTTTACCCTCGTCACCGGGGAAAACCACTTCCAGCTCGGCACGGGCACGCCGGTCCATCTCCTCCACAATAGAGTAGATGCGCGGCAGGGTGGAACGGAACAAAGAACCCTGCCAAGATTCAAGCGCTTCGGCCATAACGGTGTGGTTGGTATAGGCAAAGGTGCGGCGACAGATGGCAAAAGCGTCGTCCCATCCATAACCGCAGTCATCCATTAAAATGCGCATCAGTTCGGGGATGGCAAGAGTTGGGTGGGTGTCGTTAATATGGATGGCTACCTTGTCTGGCAGATTATCCATGCTGCCATATTCGGCCAAATGGCGGGTAACAATATCCCCCACTGAGGCAGCAGACAAAAAGTACTGCTGCCTCAGGCGCAAAATTTTGCCTTCCAGATGATTGTCGTTGGGGTAAAGAACCTTAGAGATTAGCTCTACATTGGCATTTTGAGAAAGCGCTGTGCTGTACTCTCCCGCGTTAAAAGCGCCCATGTTAAAGCCGGGTGCTTTTGCCTCCCATAACCGCAATTTAGATACACCGGGAGAATCGTACCCCGATACAAACAAATCGCTGGGCACCGCTTTTACAAGGGTGTAGTTTTTATGCACTACATGGTGGTAGCCATCCAGCCACTGCTCTTCAATTTCGCCGTCAAACTTTACGTCTACGGTGGCTTCGGGGTGAGACTTTAACCATACAGAACCGCCGGGCAGCCAGTTGTCTGCCAGTTCTTGCTGCCAGCCATCCTGTAGTTTTTGTTTAAAAATGCCGTATTCGTATAAAATAGAATAGCCAGAACCCGGCAGGCGGGTGGTAGACATACCGTCTAAGTAGCAGGCAGCCAAACGGCCAAGGCCGCCGTTGCCAAGGCCTGCATCCGGCTCTTCCTCGTAAATATTTTGCAGGGTAAGGCCTGTTTCTTTTAAAACATTTTGGGTGGCTTCTTCCAGCCCAAGGTTGCACAGGTTATTTTTTAAGCTGCGCCCAAGCAAAAACTCCATGCTAAGGTAATACACCTGCTTTGCGCCCTCGGCATAGGTTTGTGCCCTAAACTGCTTGTGCTGGCGGCTAAGCTGCTGGCGTACAACCTGGGCAAGTATAAAATATACCTGCCGCTGTGTTACGCTTTGCAGGTCATTTCCTGCTTCGCTGTGCAATGCATCCAACAGCATTTTTTCAAATTCATGTTTATTTGTTTTAAAAAACAATGCAACCACCTCACAAAGTAGAATTTAGCTATACAGGAAATTGTGTATTCAAAAAATAAGTGGATATGTCTGACCCAACAAAGGGTACCAAAGCAAACGAAACAATAAAGACAGCGGCAATCACCAGCAAAACGCCCGCGGCACTGGGGCCGGATTTTGCGGTAAGAGCGGGGTAGTACTGGGCATCGTCGGGATTTTTCTCGCGCAGCGTTTTCATCTTTTTGCCTGCGCTTCGTCTAAATAAATAAAGGGCAAAAATACCGCTTACAGAACGCAGGACCAAATCCAAAAAGGTGATGATATTGTAAATAATAGCAAACGTATCGGGAGAAAAAGAGGCAACCAATGGATTATTCAACTCAATCATAATTTGTATAATACTGGCAAAAGATGGGATTAACCACAGGGCAAAGCTAAGTGCGGCCCAGCCCCACATGCGGCGGTAGGCGTAGTAAAAGGGGCCAAGTACAAATGCGCTAAACATAAAGCTGGTTTTGCTGTTGCGCTGTTGCTGCTGCATTAAACGCGGAATGTAAGAAGAAGAGGAAGAGCCAATATAAGTGTTCCAATCCCGCAGGGGGATGTCGTCTATAGTAGCGTCAGCCGGGTAGGGCGCGGCGCCAAAGTTTGCGCCCATAGGCCCGTTGTTAAAAGAAAAGGGAGAAGATGCCGCACGGGGCGCCCCATGCAATGGAGTACCGCAGCGCACACAAAAAATGGTACCGGGTGTGTTTATGGTGCCGCAGGTGGGGCAGGTAGCGGGACGCTGGGCAGAGCCGTTGTTGCCCATAAAGGGAGCTTGCGGCGGCACCTGTGCACTGCCCGCATTTGGGGAAAAAGGATCTTGTGGCTGGGGTGCATGCGGGGCGGGTGCGCCGGGCTCGCTATACTCAAAACCGGCGGCGTGCTTGTCATCAAACTTACAGTGTCCCAGGTTTTGGTAGCAGTCGCGATGGTAAGGGGCGCCGCATTCGGGACAAAATACAATATCATCCCCAGGCCGAAAAGCTTTTTCGCACTCGGGGCAAAAACTAAAATTATTCGCCATAAAGGCCTCCTGTTAACGTAAAAAACAGCATTTTACAAAGTGTAAATAATTATTTGTATTGTACATGAATTGGCGGCAAAATGCAAAGAAATGGGCAAAAAAACAGCATCGGTAAAAGAAGAAGAAGGCGAGGCTAAAAAGCGGGATTTAAAAAGGCAAAATGCGTGTAAAGCACCGCTTTACATCACAATGGTATTTATTTATAATATTGTAAAAGGGTGAAATTTGGAGGAAATATGGTCATTTTAGATGAAATAAAGCGCCAGATAGGCCAGCTGCGCCCCGAAGTGCACGACTTGGCCGACGCGCTTGGCATAGATCAAAAAAAACGCCGGTTAGAAGAATTGGAAATGCGTTCTTCTATGCCGGAGTTTTATAACGATACCGAAAATTCTACCAAGGTATTTTCGGAGATGAGCGGTATTCGGCAAAGTCTTGCCGAGTACGAAAAGTTAACAGACCTTTTGGCAGACGCCGAAACTTGGCTGGACTTGTGGGAAGAGGGGGATGACGACGCGGCCACCGAGTGTGAGGCCACGCTAAACAACCTGCAGCAATTGGCCGAAAAATTGCGCTTGGTAACCCTGCTTACCGGAGAGTACGATAAAAACAATGCCATTTTAACCTTTCACGCAGGGGCGGGCGGCACCGAAGCGCAGGACTGGGTTGAAATGCTGGTACGTATGTACCAAAAATGGGCGGCATCGCACGATTTTAAAACCAGCATATTAGATTGGCTGGATGGTGACGAAGCGGGTGTTAAAAGTGCCTCTGTATTAATAGAGGGAGAAAACGCCTATGGCTTTTTAAAAAGTGAAAGCGGTGTACACCGCCTTGTGCGGGTTTCCCCCTTCGATTCTTCGGGCCGTAGGCATACCAGCTTTGCTTCACTAGAGGTAATGCCCGAAATTGAGGAAGATACCAGTGTTCAGGTGCGTCCCGATGATATTAAAATGGATGTGTACCGTGCATCGGGCGCCGGTGGCCAGCATATCAATAAAACCTCCAGTGCGGTGCGCCTTACCCACCTGCCCACCGGCATTGTGGTAAGCTGCCAAACCGAGCGCAGCCAGGTACAAAACCGCGAAACAGCAATGAAAATGTTAATTTCGAAACTGGTGCAAATTAAAGAGCGCGAACATTTGGATAAAATTGATGATATTAAGGGCGTGCAAAAAGACATAGCCTGGGGCAGCCAGATACGCAGCTATGTGTTTATGCCCTATACCATGGTAAAAGACCATCGCACCAGCTTTGAAACAGGCAACGTAGATTCTGTAATGGATGGTGACTTGGATGGCTTTATCAACGCTTATTTAAAAGCGGCCAGTAAGGGCGAATTGAGCAACGAAGCTCCCACGGATTAATTTTTAAAATCAAGACTATAAAACCCCCGAGCATTAATGCCCGGGGGTTTTTGCTTGCCCGCAAATAAGCCAACTTTTTTAATCTTATATACTGGTTGGTTATTAAAGAATACTAAAAACGACAGGCCGGTGTATCTATAACTACATCGGCCTGTCGTTTTTATAAATAAAGGATAAAGCAGATTAATACCGCACAACGCCCTCGCTGCTGACAAATGCCTGGATAAGCGGCACCAGTATGGGTGTCTCGGGCTTAATTTGAATGGCACTTTGAAACAGCTTCTCGGCTTCCTCTGCTTTTTGAATATTGGAGGTTTCAAACACCGCCAAAACCTGTCCTTTTTCCAGTTTGTCTCCGGTTTTTGCCAGCAGGCGAATGCCTGCGCTGTAATCAATGGCATCCTCTTTGGTCTCGCGCCCGGCACCCAAAATAACCGAAGAAATACCCACCTTTTCGGTGTCCATTTGGTACAGGTACCCATCGGCAGTTGCCCGTACTTCGTGCTGCACGGCAGCGGGGGTAAAGCAAGTAGGATCGTCAATTACAGCTACATCGCCGCCCTGCGCAATTACCATCTGGCGCAGCTTTTGCAGTCCGGCACCGCTGTTCAACGCTTGTTTTGCCATGGCACGACATTCGTCGTGGCTGCCTTTTTCTGCCAAAAGCAGCATACCGGCGGCAAGTTCTAAACAAACTTCGGTTAAATCGGCAGGGCCGTTGCCGCGCAGGGTTTCTACTGCTTCGGCTACCTCTAGGCTATTGCCAATGTTTATGCCAAGGGGGCGGTCCATATCGGTAATAAGGGCGGCTGTTTTGCGGTTGTTATGGGTGCCAATGTCTACCATGGCCTGTGCCAGCGCAATAGAATCCTCAAGGGTTTTCATAAAAGCGCCGTTGCCGGTTTTTACGTCCAACAAAATAGCATCGGCCCCGGCTGCCAATTTTTTGCTCATAATGCTGCTGGCAATTAGCGGCAGGCAGTTAACAGTAGCGGTAACATCCCGTAGGGCATATGTTTTTTTATCGGCGGGGGCTAGATTGCCGCTTTGCCCAATTACGGCAAGGCCAATATCGTTTACCTGTTTAAAAAATTCTTCTTGGCTAAGGGTAATGCGCATACCGGGTATGGCTTCCATTTTATCCAATGTGCCGCCGGTATGGCCGAGACCGCGGCCGCTCATTTTGGCAACCTTAACACCGCAGGCCGCCACAAGCGGGGCGCACACCAGGGTGGTTTTGTCTCCAACACCGCCGGTAGAGTGCTTATCGGCTTTTACACCCTGTATGGCAGATAAATCTATTACATCTCCCGAGCGCGCCATACAATCTGTAAGGCGGGCGGTTTCGTGGTCTGTCATGCCTTGTAAAAATATAGCCATCATTAAGGCAGACATTTGATAATCGGGAATGCTGCCATCGGTAAAACCTTTTATTGCAAAGGCAATTTCTTCATCGGTTAAAACTTTGCCATCTCTTTTATTGGCAATAATATCGTACATACGCATAAGGCGGGCTCCTTTCCTGCGGCAGAATGTTATTTAAAGCTACTTATATAGTAATACAAAAAACATTGTAAATACACAGCATACTTAAAATAAATACTTTTGCCTAAACAAAACCGGGTGGCGCTTTTACACGCCACCCGGCAGCAATTTTGGCTAAGCCACAGTTAACGGCTGCCGGCATCATAAGGGATGCCTTCTGCACGGGGGGCGCGGCTTTTGCGGCCAACAAAGGCCAAAACAATAAGTGTGGCAATGTAGGGGAACATTTTGTAAATGTCACTGGGGATACCCATGCCGTTAAGCAGCGGAATACCCGAGTATGTGGCCGAGATAGTTTTCATCAAACCAAAGAAAAGTGCGGATGCGGCAATGGGCCATGGTTTCCACTGGCCAAAAATTAACACGGCCAATGCAAGGAAGCCGTACCCGGAAACCGTTGCGTTAAATACGGTAGAGGTTGGGATAACATATATCAATCCGCCCAAACCTGCCAGCGCACCCGAAATGATGGTGCCGGCATACCGCATTTTGTAAACATTGATGCCTACCGAATCGGCCGCCTGAGGATGTTCGCCGCAGGAGCGCAGCCGCAAACCAAAACGGGTTTTGTACAGAACCAGCCAGCTGACAATAAGAATAAGAATGCTGATGTAGGTGGTAACATACGCGTTTTGGAACAGCATAGGCCCAATAACGGGGATGCTGCTTAAAACAGGCACATCTCTAATCAAAAATTGGTTGGTAAACTGCACCTGCTGTACGCCCTGTACCATACGTGCAATAAAAATACATATGGCAGGGGCAAACATGTTAATGGCGGTGCCGCTTATAACCTGGTTGGCCTTCATGTTAATAGAGGCAAAGGCGTGCGCCAACGACACAACGGCGCCAACAGCAGCGGCAACCAGGCAAGCCAGCAAAAGTACCGGCTGGCCGGGCATCATGGGCTGTATGTTTTTAATAAACATAGTGCCTGCAAATGCGCCAAGGCACATGATGCCCTCCAGCGCAATGTTTACAATGCCGCTTCGTTCGGCAAACAGGCCGCCCAATGCAACAATAAGCAAAGGGATGGAAAAATACATCATTTGCTGAACAATAAAGTAAAAGGTATTCATTCCCGCTTACCTCCCTTTGTCTTTGCTGTTTTGGTCTTGCCCGTGGTGGCAGCAAGGGGTTTTTGCAGGCCAGCATCTTTATTGATAAAGCGGGAGTAAATTTGCTGGAATAAAAGCGTAAAGGCCGCAAAGTAGATAATAACAGCTGTAATAATATCTATTACCTGCGGTACATACCCAAGGGTTTGCAGGTTAAAGCCACCGCGGGTAAGGTAGGCAATAAACAAACCAGAGAAAATAATGGCAATGGGGTTGCTCATGCCAAGCAGAGCAACAGGAATGCCGTTAAAGCCCTCGGCAGCAAGCTGGTCCAGCACGTGGATTGCCTTGCCCGCCCCGGCTAAATACGAAAGCCCGCCGCCAAGCCCGGCCAGCGCACCGGCCATAACCATAGACGAAATGATGGACTTTTTCTCGTTGATACCGGCATAGCGCGCGGCATCGGAGTTTAGCCCGCAAGCTTTCATTTCAAAACCAAACTTGGTTTTGTTTAGCACAATGTACACAACCACGCCCAGCAAAATGGCTATTAATATACCGCCGTTGGCGCTGGAGGAGGTACCGCCCGAAACAAAGATGGAATCCAGCCCCGTTTTTGGGATATTGGCGGCGGCTGTTGGCAGACGGCTTTGGTTTTTGGCGGGGTCGTATATAGTCATACGCACCATCATATTTACAAAGCTCATGCCAATATAGTTCATCATAATGCAGGCAATAACCTCGTTGATATTGCTGAGAGCTTTTAAAATGCCGGGCACAAGGCCCCAAATGGCACCCGCAACGGCAGAGGCCAAAAGAGCAACCACCCAGTGGATAGGTGCGGGCAAAAAGGTCCACTTAACGCCCACATATACGGCGGCAAACCCGCCCACAATAAATTGGCCCGAGCCCCCAATGTTAAACAGGCCGCATTTGTTGGCAAGCCCAACAGAAAGACCGGTTAAAATAATGGGGGTGGCATCGTACAGCATCTGGCCAAGCTCGCGCATGCTTACAAAACCGCCCTGCAAAATAACACCAAGGCCGGCAACCGCCTTACTGGGGTTTGCCACTAAAAGTACAATAAAACCAAATAAAATACCTATAACAATTGCCGTTGCCGAGGAGAGAAAAGAAGAAAAACCGGCTTTTTTAAATAAGTTTTTCACGCTTGCACCTCCTTACGTTTGGCACCGGCCATATATAGGCCAAGCTCTTGTTCGGTAACGGTGGCGGGGTCCAGTTCGGCCACAATTTCGCCCTCATACATTACCAGTATGCGGTCCGAAAGGTTCATAACTTCGTCCAGTTCTAAGCTTACCAGCAAAATGCCCTTGCCCTCATCACGTTGCGCCACTATTTGACGGTGAATATACTCAATGGCGCCAACATCCAGGCCACGTGTGGGCTGTACGGCAATTAGCAAATCGGGGTTAGAGTCTATCTCGCGTGCAACAATCGCTTTTTGCTGGTTGCCGCCAGACATACTGCGGGCTATGGTAGAGCTTCCCTGTCCGCTACGCACGTCGTATTGTTCTATCAGGCGCTCGGAGTAATGGGTCATTTCATCGTACTGCAAAAAACCACCCTTGCAAAAAGGTTTATCAAAATACTTTTTAAGGGCAAGGTTGTACGAAAGCGGGAAGTCTAAAATAAGGCCGTGTTTATGCCTGTCTTCGGGGATATGGCCAAGGCCGTCAACATTGCGTTTGCGAATGCTTTGGTGGGTAATGTCGGCGTCCTTTAGCATTACACTGCCCTCTGCCGTAGGCAAAAGGCCGGTGAGGGCCAAAACAAGCTCGGTTTGCCCGTTGCCGTCTATACCGGCAACACAAACAATTTCGCCCCGCCGTACAGAGAAAGAAACATCCTGCACCGGGTTGCGTGTGCCCACCTTATTTTTTACAGTTAGGCCATTTACAGTAAGCACTGTATCTGTGGGGTTGGAAGAATCTTTTTCAATCAAAAGGTCAACCTTGCGGCCAACCATCATTTCGCTTAGTTCTTCTTTGCTGGTGGTGGCAATTTCTACCGTTCCAACACAGCGCCCCTTGCGCAAAACCGTACATCTGTCTGCCGCCTGTTTAATTTCGTTTAGCTTATGGGTAATAAAAAGGATGCTTTTGCCTTCGCTGGCAAGCCCTTTCATAATCTCCATCAGCTCTTCAATTTCTTGCGGGGTAAGCACAGCGGTGGGTTCGTCAAAAATTAATATTTCGTTGTCGCGGTACAGCATCTTTAAAATCTCTACACGCTGCTGCTGGCCTACGGTAATATCCTCAATTAGGGCATCGGGGTCTACCGCAAGACCGTACTGCTGGCTAAGTGCCAGCACTTTTTTGCGCGCTTCGGCCATTTTTAAAAAGCCAAAACGGGTATCTTCTACACCCAAAATAATGTTTTGCAGCACGGTAAAATTGTGTACCAGCTTAAAGTGCTGGTGTACCATGCCAATGCCGTATTTGTTGGCATCGTTGGGGTCGCGTATTTCAATGGGGGCTCCATTTTTTAAAATTTCTCCCCCGTCCGGGCGGTACATGCCAAACAGAACACTCATTAAGGTGGACTTTCCGGCTCCGTTTTCGCCCAGCAGGGCATGTATTTCGCCCTTTTTTAATTGCAGGGTAATATCATCGTTGGCAACAATCCCCGGGAAAATTTTGGTGATGTTGCGCATTTCTATTACGTAATTTTCCATATTTAATCTGCCCTTCTTGCAGTTTGCATTAATATTGCAAAAGATAATAAAACAAAGAGAACCCAACACCTAAAATTACAGCCATGGCACATGGGAGAAGGTCCATGTGCCATGGTTTACCCTGTAATTTTGGCATTGGGCAATACTTACTTTATTGTGTTACAAATTGCAGGTTGGTAGCATCCAGTGCCAAGCCCATCTGTGCAGGCTCGGTGATGTTTGCGCCGGAGGCGTCAACGTCTTTTTGGATGGTAAGAGAACCGTCTGCCATGCTGGCAAACAGGGTGTCGTAATCGGCCTGGGTAAAGGTGGTAAATTTAGAGGTGGACATAGGCAGTCCAACGTCATTTTCAGCAGCGCCCAAGGTAATGGCTTCGCCGCCGGGGAAGCTGCCGTCATAATGAGCGGTCAGCATCTGACCAACAGATTCTGCCAGGCTCTTCATAGCAGAAGTAATGATGGTCTCGCTCTGCGAGCTTTGGTCAACGTCAACACCAATAACTTTGCTGTCAGAAGACTCGGCTGCTGCAAATACGCTAAAGCCAATGCCGCCGCCGCAAGCAAAAATTACTTCGGTGCCTTCTTGGTACCAAGAAGCTGCCTGAGCCTGAATTTCGGGAGAGGGGTTAAAGCTGCCTACATAGGCATACTTCATGTCAATTTTAACATTCATGTCTGCTGCAGCGTCGTTAGCGCCCTGTACAAAGCCAAAGCCATAACGTACAACAGCGGGTACAGCCATACCGCCCATAAAGCCCAGCTTGGTGTAGCCGTCTTTTACTGCGGCGTAGCCAGCCAAATAACCGGCCTGCTCTTCGGCGTAGGTAACGCCAACGCTGTTGGTAGCAATGTCTGCTACTTCGGCGTCGCCTTCCATTTTAGCGGGGCTGGCGTCAATCAAAATAAAGGTTACATCGGGATATTTGTACTGAGCGGTACCAACCGGTACAGCAAACAAATAGCCGGGGGTAACAACTACGGTAGCGCCGTTTTGCACGGCCTGGTCAATCGAGTTGAGATAAGCATCGTTGCTCTGCTCTACAGGTTTGTAGTACTGGTAGGTTTTGCCATTGGCTTCGCCATAGGCTTTAACACCTTCCCAAGTACCCTGGTTGAAAGACTGGTCGTCAATGTCACCAACGTCGGTAATCATGGCGATCTCGTAGCCGCCTTCCGGTGCAGATGCGGAAGGAGCGGTGGAGCCGGTGCCAGAAGCCGGAGCGCCCGAAGAAGCACTGCCGCCGCAAGCAACCAGAACCAGAGCAAGAACTAGCGATAACGTAAGCGCAAGAAAACGTTTCATAACACTAATACACTCCATTCTAATTAGTTAATAGCGTTTATATGGTTACGGCAGAATGCCGTTATACCCGGATTGTAGGGAATGTGCACAAAAAAACCGTTTTTCAAACAAGTAAAATAGAACGTTTGCAACGTTTGCCATAAGGCAATTATACTCGTAAATGAAATGCCGTTCAATCAAAAGAGTAGCATCCATATAAAATTGTAATAATTGAGAAATGCTTTGTGGCCGATTTAGGGGCGAGTGTTTTTGAAGGACGCACAAAAAGAAGATTTTTTAAAAATAAAAAACAGAATTATCCGTTACAGCACAGTTTACAGCAATGTCAAAGGCATCCTTTGGCAATTGGGGTAAAAATAGCTTTTGTCGGCACAAACAAACGGTGGGGCAGCTTGTGTTTGTAAGGTAACGGTCGTAATACCCGCCGCCATATCCAAGGCGGGTTCCGCTTTGGTCACACATAAGGCAGGGTACAACAATAACATCCAGTGCGGCGGCAGAGATTATGGGGGTATTCTCATCCGGCTCCAGCAATCCAAACTGTGCAGGGGCAAGCTCTTGCAAAGAGAGGATTTGTCGGGCTTCCATATTACCGCCTTTATAGGTTTTGGGTACGCAAATGGTTTTACCCGCCTCTAACTGTGCCTGTAAAAAAGCGTGGGTACTGGGCTCTTTTCCAACACTAACATAGCAAAATATGGTTTGTGCATTTTTAATAAGGGGCAATTGCAGTAATTGTGCGGTTATGCCGTTGTTAGAGGTTAAAAGGTACTTGTCCGAAAAGTCTTTTATTTTTTCTCCTGCCCAGGCGCGCAGTTCTTTTTTGTCCATATGGCATTCCTTCCTTTATTTAAATAGGGCGTGCGCAGTTTTGGCACAAATAATATGTATAACAATTGTATATACAGCCTATATAATTAGGTTATGCAGCGGGGTAAATGTGGGTAAATTTTTTGCGTAATTAAAGCATTTTATTAATAGTATATACATCTATAATAATATGTTTTGTTTGGCAATAAAACAGCCAAGCAAAAAAAGCGCAAAAAGATGTTTGTGAACTTATTGACATTGGGCAGAAATAGGTCTATAGTTAGCATGAACTAATTAGCGCACGCTAATGTTATTTTGCGTTTATTTACAGAAAGGGAGCGTTTATTAAGATGCAAACCACAGTGTTGGCAACGGCCACAAAACAGGGTGAAAACAAGGCGGTAGGCGGCAGCTTCCCTCTCTCTTTGGCAACGCAGGGCCAGCGGTATACAGTAAGCTGTGTACGCGGGCAGGACGAGCGGCGTAAATTTTTGGCAAATCTTGGTTTTGTAGAAGGTGCCGAGGTAAGTGTTGTTTCTGAAATGGGCGGCAACCTTATTATAGATGTAAAAGGCACCCGTGTTGCCCTTAACCAAAGCCTTGCTATGCGCATAATGATTGCGTAAAAATTGTAAAATGGTTTTGCGGGCTTCCGCAAACTTTTTAAAGTATTATAGCGAGGGGAGGGTACGTGGTATGAGGACATTGAAAGATGTAAAACCGGGTGAAACAGTAACAGTGCAAAAGTTGTACGGAGAAGGTGCTTTAAAGCGCCGCATTATGGATATGGGTGTTACCAAAGGTACAGAGATTTTTGTACGCAAGGTTGCTCCGCTGGGAGATCCGGTAGAAGTAACTGTACGTGGATATGAACTCTCAATTCGGAAAAGTGAAGCTGAAAACATCGAAGTAGCATAACAATACTGCCGGATGTTTTCAGCTATAGTTATGGCCATTGTGTTAGCGCAAGCTAACAAACTAAGGAGGAATTGAATTTGTCCATTACAATCGCTCTTGCCGGTAACCCTAACAGCGGCAAAACAACCCTTTTTAACAGCTTAACAGGCTCTAACCAGTATGTAGGCAACTGGCCGGGGGTTACTGTAGAAAAAAAAGAAGGCCGCCTAAAGGGTAACAAATACGTAACAGTGGTAGACTTGCCGGGTATTTACTCGCTGTCTCCCTACACCCCCGAAGAAATTGTAAGCCGCGACTTTTTGCTTAACTCTTCTCCGGATGTAATTTTAAACCTGGTAGACGCTACCAATATGGAGCGTAACCTTTACCTTACCACCCAAATTTTAGAAATTGGGCTGCCTGTGGTAATTGCGTTAAACATGGCGGATGTTGTGCGCAAAACAGGCGATGAAATTGACGTTAAAAAATTAAGCGATATGCTGGGCTGCCCGGTGGTTTCCATCAGTGCTTTAAAGGGCGAAGGCCTTAAAGAAGCGGCGGCGCTTGCAGTTAAAATTGCAAAAGAAAAAACACCCGCAGAGCCCAAACACCGCTTTGCAGAGGGTGTAGAGGCCGCCATTGGCCAGTTGGGCTCTTTTATTCCCTCAAATGTACCTGCCAACCAAAACCGTTGGTACGAAGTAAAGTTGTTTGAAAAAGACGAAAAGGTACTTGAGAGCCTCTCGCTAGACCAAGCCAAGCAAAAAAAGATTTTGGAAATTGTTGAGGCTGTTGAAAAAGAACATGATGACGACTCTGAGAGTATCATAACAACAGACCGTTACACCTTTATTGCCGAGGTAATGAAAAGTGCAGTGCGCAAAAAGGCACGCACTCTTACCACTTCGGACAAGATTGACCGTATTGTAACCAACCGCTGGTTGGCGCTGCCTATTTTTGCGGTAATTATGTTTGTGGTTTACTATATTGCGGTAACCACCGTAGGTGCCCTTGTTACCGATTGGACCAACGACGTTTTGTTTGGCGAATGGATTGCGGGGGGCGCAACCGCACTGCTGGAGGGCATTGTAGCCCCGGCGTGGGTTATAAGCCTGGTGGTAGACGGTATTATTGGCGGTGTAGGCGCTGTAATTGGCTTTGTGCCGCAGATGATTGTACTCTTCCTGATGCTTTCCTTCTTGGAAGAATGCGGCTATATGGCTCGTGTTGCCTTTATTATGGACCGTATCTTCCGTAAATTTGGCCTTTCGGGCAAAAGCTTTATCCCCATGCTTATTTCTTCGGGCTGCGGCGTACCCGGCATTATGGCTACCAAAACAATTGAAAACGAAAAAGACCGGCGCATGACTATTATTACAACCACCTTTATCCCCTGCGGCGCCAAACTGCCTATTATTGCGCTTATTGGCGGTGCCATTATGGGCAACGCGTGGTGGGTAGCCCCCCTTATCTACTTTGTGGGTGTGGCTGCGGTTGTTGTTTCGGGCATTGTGCTTAAAAAGACCAAGCTGTTCGCGGGTGACCCGGCTCCCTTTGTTATGGAGCTACCCCAGTACCATATGCCTGCCATTAAAAACCTGCTGCTGCACACATGGGAGCGCGTACGTTCCTTTATTGTAAAAGCAGGTACGGTTATCTTTGTATCCAGTGTTCTTATTTGGTTCCTGCTGACCTTTGGTATAGAGGGCGGTGCCTTTGGCATGGTGGCAGAAATCGAAAACAGCTTTTTGGCTCGGTTTGGCTCCCTTATTGCACCTGTGTTTGCACCCATTGGGTTTGGCAACTGGCAGGGTGCTGTTGGTGCCATCGCAGGCCTGGTTGCCAAAGAAAACCTCGTTTCTACTCTTGCCATTACCTTCCGCCTCAGCGAGGGCCTGCAAGAAACCATTTTGGACGACACAGCACCGTTGTGGAGCTACATGCAAACCATGCTGCCCACCGTTGCCGCCGGCCTGTCCTTCTTGGTGTTTAACATGATTTGTGCCCCCTGCTTTGCCGCCATCGGCGCCATCCGTCGCCAAATGATGAGCTTTAAATGGACCGTTTTTGCGGTAGCATACCAAACCCTGTTTGCCTATGCGCTTAGCTTTATGATTTACCAGTTTGGTTCTTTTTTGGGCGGCGTTGCCTTTGGCTCGCCCGCACACGGTGCTGTTTACAACCCGGTTACACTGGCGCTTGCCTGTGTGGTTTTGCTGGGTATCTTGTTCCAGCTGTTTCGTCCGGCACCCAAAAGCAAACTACAAAAAGTAAACGCTTAACGCATTTACAGCCGGTAAGGTATTTTAAACGCATACATTAAGAAAGAAGGCTTTTATATGTCACCGGCTACTATTATTGTTTTAGCAGTAGTTGCCCTTTTGTTTGGCCTGGCTATTTGGAGCATGGTAAAAAAATCCAAGTCAGGCGGCTGTGCCTCTTGCGGAGACTGCACCGGTTGCAGCGGCGCATGCGGCGAAGCCGAACCCAAAGCACATAAGTAAAAATAAAGCAGGGCCGCGCCATATTTATGGCGCGGCCCTGCTTTGCGTATGGGCGGCTTTGGCCGCCCTGCAAATGCGCCTGTGTACTGGAACAAAGCACACAGGTATGGTATACTAAATTATAAACAAGTTTCGGTTTCCCGAAGACTGGGAGGAGCAAAAATGGCTACAGAGGTTGGACCAAACGCAATTAGGGAGATTTCTTCCCTTCCGCTGGCATTGCTGCCCATGCGCGGATTTGAAACAATGGGAACAATGGTAAATGATTATCTTGTGCAGTGGGCTACAGAGCCCTGCGGAGAGTTCATTTCAAGGTTTCCCGGGTACGGGGGGAATTCTTTTATTTTGGATGCCGAGTGCAGCAGGTTTGGCACAGGCGAAGGCAAGGGCGTTATTCACAAATCGGTACGTGGCAGAGATTTGTACATTCTTTGCGACGTAACCAATTACAGCGAAACCTACCGTATGTACGGGACAGAGTCGCCCATGTCGCCCGACGATTATTTTCAGGATTTAAAAAGGCTGATTGCCGCCGCCGGTAATAAGCCCGAGCGTGTAAGCGTAATTATGCCATTTTTGTATGAGGGACGCCAGCACCGCCGCAACGCGCGCGAATCACTGGACTGTGCGCTGGCCCTAAAAGAACTTGTGGATATGGGTGTAGAAAACATCATCACCTTTGACGCGCACGACCCGCGCGTGCAAAACTCGGTTCCGCTTTCTAACTTCGACAATGTGCAGCCCACCTACCAGATGCTGAAAAAGCTGTTTAAAATTCATCCCGACCTAAAGGTGAATAAAGACCATTTAATGGTAATTTCTCCCGATGAGGGCGCCGCAGGCCGTAATATTTACTATGCCACCATGATGGGGCTGGACCTGGGCCTGTTTTATAAACGCCGCGATTATTCCCGTGTGGTTAATGGGCGCAACCCCATCGTTGCGCACGAATATTTGGGTGACTCTGTAGAGGGCAAAGACTGTATTATTGCAGACGATATCCTCTCTACCGGAGATTCCATGCTGGATTTGGCGCGCGAATTAAAACGCCGCAAGGCGGGCCGTGTATTTTTAGCGGTTACCTTTGCCCTGTTTACCGAGGGGCTTGAACCCTTTGATAAGGCGTACGAAGAAGGCCTGTTTGATACTCTGCTTGCAACCAACCTCAATTACCTTAACCCAGAGTTAAAAACACGCCCCTGGTTTGGCGAAGTAAACATGGCAAAATATGTTGCCCTGTTAATTGCAACCCTAAATCACGACCGCTCGATTTCTAAGCTTTTAAACCCGTCCGAGCGTATTGACGCATTGCTGGAAAGGCACCACAACGCCCAAGCTACAGAGTAATTGAGGGCATAAGCCGGATATACTTTTGTGTTGCGGCCTGTCTTTGCACTATGCAGGCAGCTTAAAACAGGGTGTTATACAAAATAGTTGCCGCAGGGAGGTTTTGTGCATGCTTACAATGGAAAGTACCATCCGCGAGGTTTATAGCCATCCGGTTGGAAAAGACCTGATGAATCTGCTTTTAAACCAACTTGGCAAAGGGCCGGGCCTTATTGATAATCCCCTTGTGGGCAGTATGCGCCTTAAAATGGCAAGCGGCCTGCTGGGCAATAAAGCCCCCGGCCTTTTAGAGGACATCCTCCATCTGCTAAATCAACAGCAGGAGGTTGCTCCACCTTCCCCGGCGCAAATTACCCATAAATGGTGGAAAGAAGCTGTGGTATACCAAATATACCCACGCAGTTTTCAGGACAGCAACGGCAACGGCATAGGGGATTTGCAGGGCATTCGCCAGCGTATTCCCTATTTAAAACAGTTGGGTGTAGATGTTGTGTGGCTGTCTCCCATTTACGATTCTCCCAACGATGATATGGGCTATGATATTCGGGATTACCGCAAAATCATGGCAGAATTTGGCAACATGGATGATTTTGATGCCATGCTGGCAGATTTGCATGCAAATGGCATGAAGCTGATGATGGACATTGTGGTAAACCATACGTCAGACGAGCACGAGTGGTTTCAAAAAGCACTCAAAGACCCCAGTTCCCCCACCAAAGATTATTATATTTGGGCAAAGGGTAAAGACGGAAAAGAGCCCAATAACTGGACAAGCTTTTTTAGCGGCCTGGCGTGGAACCATTACGAAGCAAATGATGAATGGGCTCTGCACCTGTTTAGCAAAAAGCAGATGGACCTAAACTGGGATAACCCTGCCCTGCGCCACGAAGTATATGATATGATGAACTGGTGGCTAGAAAAAGGGGTAGATGGTTTTCGGCTGGATGTTATCAACTATATATCCAAAGACAACCTGCAAAACGGCAACGAAATGGTTGGGCAGGTATTTGGATTTTGCGGTATAGAGCATTATGTATATGGCCCCC
Organism: Oscillospiraceae bacterium; assembly: GCA_047972265.1. Lineage (GTDB taxonomy): Bacteria > Bacillota > Clostridia > Oscillospirales > Ruminococcaceae > JAAYCI01. Next base: position 18,412 of record JBKEAM010000077.1, read on the forward strand.
ATCTGCACGAATACTTGGCCGAAATGCGCCGCAAAAGCTTTGGCAAACACGATGTGTTTACGGTGGGCGAAACCCCCGGTGTTGGGCTGGAAATGGCCCGCTTGCTTACCGCGCAAGAGCGCGGTGAGTTAGACCTTATTTTTAACTTTGACCATTTGGAAAATGCGGGCAAAACCCGCCAAAGCGATTATGAATACGACCTGCGCGAATTAAAAGATTATTTTTTAAAGTGGCAGCAGGAGTATGGCAACAACTGCTGGCCCAGTATCTTTTTTGAAAATCACGATAACCCGCGCATGCCCAGCAAGGTGCGTAAAGACCCTGCCCATGCGGCAATCATTGCAAAGCTGGTGGCAGTAATGCAGTTTACCCTAAAGGGCACACCTTTTTTGTATCAGGGGCAAGAACTGGGGATGACAAACTGCAACTTTGCAGGCATAGAGGAAATACGGGATGTTGAATGCATTAACCTGTATAATAAACTGTGCCAAACCATGGATGCAAAAGAGGCCTTTGAAGAAGCGATTGTTGGCACAAGGGATAATGCCCGTACCCCCATGCAGTGGAGCGGTGCCCCCAATGCCGAGTTTACCACAGGCACCCCCTGGATTAAGTTAAACCCCAATTATACCGCCATCAATGCGCAGCAGCAGTTGGAAGACGATGCTTCTGTTTTGGCCTTTTACAAATCTTTAATCGGCTTGCGGCACGAGCATCAGGCGCTGGTATATGGAGATTTTCACCCTGTTTTTGCAAAGGAAAAAGATATTTTTTGCTATTTTAGAATTTTGGGCGACGATAAATTTTATATCGAAATAAACCTTACCGGCTTTGCCCATAAGCGCCGGGGGCCCATTGCCGAAAACCACCGTTTGCTGGCTGGCAACTATGGCGACATTGCCGCCGAGCTTAGGCCGTACGAGGCAAATGTGTACAGGTGCCTGTAAAAGTGGCATTTTAATCAAAATAAAGCGCCCTAAACTACGATTTACTTCGTAAGTTTGGGCGCTTTTTATTTGGTACGGTTTGATTGCGCTGCGCAGCACAAAGCGTTGTTAAATCAAAAACCCCCTGCGAAAGCAGGGGGTTTTACGTTTAGATATAAATATTACCTTAGTAAACGCTTACAGTTTTAGCAATTCTTTTGCTTTTACAATAAGGTTTTCGGAGGAAAGGCAAAATTCTTTTAACAAAGCCGGAGCGGGGCCAGAATGGCCAAACTCGTCGTTTACGCCTAAGCGCAAAACGGGTACCGGATGATTCTCGGCAACCACAGCGGCAACAGCCTCGCCCAAACCGCCAATAATATTGTGCTCTTCGGCGGTAAGAATACGGCCGGTCTTTTTAGCAGATTCAATTACCAGCTCTTTATCAATGGGCTTAATGGTAGCCATGTTTACAACACGGGCAGAGATACCCTCGGCTGCCAAAGCTTCGGCGGCAACAATGGCCTCGTATACCATCAGGCCAGTGGCAATAATGGTAAGGTCTGTGCCTTCGCTTAAAACTTCGCCCTTGCCAATGGTAAACTTGTAGTTGCTTTCGTCGTGGAATACGGCGGTGGCCAAGCGGCCAAAGCGCATGTATACAGGGCCCTCAAACTCGTAAGCGGCCTTTACAACAGCGCGTGCTTCTACGTCATCGGCCGGGCAAATTACTGTCATGCCGGGGATAACGCGCATTAAAGAAAAATCTTCGATACACTGGTGAGAAGCCCCGTCCTCACCCACGCTAATGCCGCCGTGTGTGGCGCCAATTTTTACGTTTAGGTGGGGGTAGCCAACACTGTTGCGTACCTGCTCGTATGCACGGCCTGCGGCAAACATTGCAAAGGTTGCGGCAAAGGGAACAAGGCCGCAGGTAGAAAGGCCGGCAGCATAGCTAATCATGTTGCTTTCTGCAATGCCCATGTTAAAGTGGCGATCGGGAAAAGCCTCTTTAAAAATATTGGTTTTGGTTGCTTCCGACAGGTCAGCGTCCAGTACAACCAGATTTTTATGTTCTGCACCCAAAGCTGCCAGTGCTTTACCGTAGCTTTCGCGGGTGGCAATTTTTTGCAGCTCAGCCATTGGCTTCTACCTCCTTGCTCAATTCTGCAAGCTCTTTAGAGGCCGCCTCGTACTCGGCATCGTTAGGAGCTTTGCCGTGCCAACCAGCTTTATTTTCCATAAAGCTAATGCCCTTGCCTTTAGTGGTTTTTGCAATAATGGCAGTGGGTTTGCCCTTAACGGTGCGGGCTTTGGCAAATGCTTCTTCAATTTCATCAAAGTTATTGCCGTTAATGCAAATAACTTCAAAACCAAAAGCGTCCATTTTTTTGTCCACCGGGTCCGAGCACATAACCTCGGCGGTGGGGCCGTCTATCTGTAAACCGTTTATATCAATTACAACACATAGGTTGTCCAGCTTAAAGTGTGCGGCAGACATAAAGGCTTCCCAGCACTGGCCTTCTTCCAATTCACCATCGCCCATTAGGGAGTATACGCGGTTGGTAGCGCCGTTTACCTTTGCGCCCAAAGCCATGCCGCAAGCGGCCGAAATGCCCTGTCCTAGGCTGCCGGTGCTCATGTCTACACCGGGGGTTAAACGCATGCTGGGGTGTCCCTGCAGGTGGCTGCCAATTTGGCGAAAGGTAAGCAGATCGGATTTTGGGAAAAATCCACGCTCTGCCAAAGTGCCATACAGGCCGGGGGTGCAGTGACCCTTAGAGAGAACAAAACGGTCCCGATCTTCCTTGTGGGGATTTTGCGGGTCGATGTTCATCTCTTTAAAATAAAGATAAGTGAAAATATCCGCCGATCCCAAAGAGCCGCCCGGATGCCCGGATTTGGCTGCATGGGTTTCGTCCAGGATGTCCTGGCGGACGCGTAGGGCGGTACGCGTGAGGTTCTGACGTTCGCTTTGTGTCATCATAAATACCCCAAAAACCTTTCCTTAAATGTCCGGATGTCCCAAATTATTAGGCTGTGGGTCCGGCAACTTTTGCCCTGCCATTATACCATCTTAGGGCTTTATACGCAATGTTTGGCCCCTTACATTGATAAATTATATACAAACATTCATCGGCATAAATTGCACGGTATTAGGTATGCTATTGCAATAGAGCAGCTAAAAAGTGGGTTGGGTTAAATTTAAGCATTAAAGCATATAATGTGTATAATAAAAATCATAAAATACAAGAGGTAATATATTTGCCGCCAAAATGTATTTTTGGTAGGATAGTAGTATGCTCATTCAAATTAAAACACTCAGGGTTAATGGTGCAGCAAAGCGTATGTAAAATAAAGATTTTGATGTTGATTTTATCCGGTACAATAAATATGCTAGGGTGAAGTTTGCCTGTAAACAAGCAATATTTAGCAGTTATATAAAATATATACCCAAACAGAAAGGTGGGCATTATGCCGCAAGAAACCGAGGAGATGATTTTGCTGGCCGAAAAAAAGGCAAAGCAAAGGGTAAAGGCGGCAGAAATGCAGGCGGCAGAAATGCTGCGTGCAGCAGAAGCCGAAGCAACCCGCCTACTGCAAAATGCAGAAGAAAAATCTCGTATTGATGCAGCCAATGCCCTCTTGCGTGAGGATGAGTACGAAAAAGAAGAGGGAGAAAAGCAGCAGGCTATTTTAAAGGATAAACTGCAGCAGATGCAAATTAGAGCCGAGCAAAACCAAACAGAGGCCGTACAAAAAGTAATAGATATGCTGCAAGGCCCTTTTGCACGGCAAAGGCGGGTGCAAAAATGAAAAAAACAGTGCAGCAAATTGAAGCTGATGCAATACAGCAGGCGCAGCAAATTATGGCAGGTGCCCGCGCTAAAAACAGCCAGATTGTAACCGGCGCCCGCCATAAAAGTGAGATGATAGTGGCGGATATTGCCATTGGATCTGCTTACACTTTTAAAGAAAAGCGGGATGCTTTTTTAGAACAGCAAGAGCAAATAAAAGTAAGCAGCATGCAAAACCAGCAAAAGCAACTGGTACAAAAAACAAAAGATGTGGTTTGGCAGGCACTGCAAGCACTGGATGCGGATGAATATTTTGCTGTTTTGGGCAATGCGGTACTGGCGGATATAACAGCACATACTGGGGTAAAAAAATGCACCCTTTCGTTTTGCCCAAAAGAAGAAAAGCTACTGCCCCACTGGTTTATAAAAGAACTGCAAAATCATCTGCCGGCAGGGGCGGTGCTTACCCTTGCAAAAGCCGACGAAGAAGTAGAAGAAGGCTGTATTATACAGTACAAAGAGTATCAAAAAAAGATTAATTTACAATATGTATTTTTAAATCATCGAAAAAAAATAGAAGAAATAATTGCCGATGCTCTTTTTGAGCAAGAAAAATAAAACATAAATAAATCCCCTTTTGCTTAGATGCGAAAGGGGATTTTGTATGCAATAAAACTATTTTGGGCCAACAGCTAGTTGAGAAAGATCGTAGGGGGTGCTTTGGTAAACATAATGGTTTAGCCAGTTAGAGTACATCAGGTTGGCATGGCTGCGCCAACGGTACAAAATAGGCTGGTTGGGGTCATCGTTTAAATAGTAGTGTTTTGGCACAGGGGGCGTAAGGCCGCGCTGGGTGTCTCTTAAATATTCGTTTTGCAATGTTTCTTTATCATATTCAAGGTGGCCAAGCACATATATTTCGCGGCCATTTTCGGTGCTTAGCATATGCAGGCCCGCTTCTTCACTTTCGGCCAGTATACGAAGCTCGGGTACGGCGGCAACATCTGTTTTTAAAATATCCGCATTGCGGGAGTGTGGTGCGTAAAAAATTTCATCAAAGCCGCGCATTAAGGGATTGTTGGGACGCACCACCTGGTGCTCAAATACGCCGTGTAATTTTTGCGGCAGGTCTACTTTGGGTATACCATAGTGATAATTTAGTGCCGCCATAGCGCCCCAGCACAAAAACATACTGGAGTAAACATTGGTTTTTGCAAAATCAAACAGGCTTTCCAGCTCGGGCCAATAGTCTACCTCATGGTAGGGCAGGTGCTCTACAGGTGCGCCGGTAATAATCATTCCGTCAAACCGGTGTTTTTGCACTTCATCCAATGTTTGGTAAAAAGCAGCCAAGTGTGCGTTGGGTGTATGGGTAGATTCGTGCGAGCCGGTGCGCAGCAATGTAAGGCGTACCTGTAAAGGTGTATTGGCAAGCATACGCGCCAGCTGGGTTTCGGTTTGTATTTTGTCGGGCATTAAATTTACAATTAAAATATCCAACGGACGAATATCTTGTGTTTGGGCGCGCTCTTGGGTAATTACAAAAATATTTTCGTCCTGCAGGGTGCCAAAAGCGGGCAGTTCCGGTGGGATAATTACTGGCATAGGGGGATTTCCTCCAATACAAAATACAAAAAATGAATCAATAAATACTTTTTGTATAAATGATTTTTAGTTTTGGGGTAATAGTGGGTGCCCCTGTTTTATTACAACAAAACAAAGGCGGTTAATACTGCCCCTTGGTGTAGTGTTATCTCTATGTACAAAACCCGGTGCCGCAAGCGGCGGCGGGCAAAATTAGGTGGGTTTTTAAATGCCGCGCAGCGGCATTCGAAAAAGAGAGGAAGAAGCATTGTACAGCCACAAACCCATAGGGCAATACAAATAACCCGGTTTACGCTTTAGGATGTTTTTCATATGGGCCTCCTCCTACAAAATTACTATATATTTAGTATACTATATTGCCGCAAGCAGGGCTATAGCAAAACCGCATTTTTTACAGATACTATGCGTGTTTAAGCGGATGTAAAACAGCTGTACAGCATAAAGGTAAAACCAACCAAGGCATGTATACTGTTATAGTGTATTTTACCTGCATTTTACCTTATGCAGGTAGCGGCTTTACATTATAAATACTACTATAAATACAGGAGGTGATGCTAAAGATGAAGCAGCAGAATGTACGTTCCGAATGGGTATTGGCAATAACAGCTACAATTGCTGTTTTAATGGTTTTTGGATGGGTGTTTATTATAGGGAGATTATAAAATGAAAACAAACGAACTGCCATTGCTGGAAAGCGACTTGCAGTGGCTGTGTGGTGCAATAAACCGTCCTGTTAAAAACGGGGATAAAAAGATGATTTCTTTTTACCTTGCAAAGGGGTGTTCTTTAAAAGAGGTTGCACGGCTGCTGCTGGAAGAAGACAGGCGGGTTTCAAGTGCGCTAGCTGTCTAAAGCTTCCTGCTTTTTTTATTTATTCTATTTTGCGGCTAGGCCCTGTAAAGCAGGCCGGAAATTATATATAAGCAGCAGGGTTTTGTGTTAAAACAAAATGCTGCTAAAAGCAATAAAAGGAACAAACAATAAAATACATTTATAAAATAGCTGTAAAAGTCCACTTTTTTATAAGTGGTTTTTTGTTTTTTAATACCTCATATGTATAATATACTATTAAATAAACAAAAACTTTCGCTTGACCTTCCCCTTGTTTTATCGTAGGATATATAAAGTAAGATAAGAGAAAAGGCATTAATTCCACCGCAACTAACGCAACAAATTGTCGTATACGTCTGATGCTATGATCAACTGCATAGCCTACCAAATGGTACCAGCGCCGTACGGCGAAGGGTGCTGTTTTTTTATGTGTAACTAAAAAAACAAGAAGAGAAAACGCAAAGCTTACGTATGAATGGAATAGGGGATTAAGATGAAATTGATGATGCGCTACATTTGGCGCTATAAAAAATACCTGCTTTTAAGCCTGCTTGGCGTAGCGGGTTTTGTTGCAATACAAATGGGTGTGCCTACCCTGCTAAAGCACATTATAAACGATGCCCTGCTGGGAGAAAACCCGCAGGTGCTGTGGCAAATAGTAATTGCAATGTTTGTAATTATGGTGCTTGGCGTGGGCGGAGAAATTTGCATGTCTTATGCAAACAGCCGTATTGCCAGCAATGTAATAAGAGATTTGCGCAATGATATGTTTATTAAAACGCAAAGCTTTTCGCACAGCGAGTTTGACCAGTTTAGCGTGTCGTCCCTTATTACCAGCACCACCAGCGACGCATACCAAATTATGATATTTATACAGTCGCTGCTGCGCAGTGCTTTAATTACACCCATTATGACGGTAAGCGGCTTTATTATGATTGTAAACACCAATCCTGGTATGTTTTGGTATGTGCTGGCGGCCCTGCCCTTGCTAATTATGGGGGTAGTTATCATCAGCAAAAAAAGCAAGCCCTACTCTACAGCGCAGCAAACAACGCTGGATAAAATAAACTTGATTATGCGCGAGGGGCTTACCGGCCTTAGGGTTATACGCGCCTTTGGCAACGAAAGCCACCAAGACAACCGGTTTAACGAGGTGAACCAGGAGTACTGCGGCGTATCTAAAAAAGTGTACCGTATTATGGCAACCGCCCAGCCCGGCTTTTACCTGCTGTTTAACTTTATGATTGTTATTATTTTGTGGATTGGCAGCGGCGAAATTGGCCTGGGCCGATTGGATGTAGGTACGCTGAACGCCTCGATAGAATATATCTTCCACATTCTGTTTTCGTTTATGATGATGGCAGTGCTGTTTACCATGTACCCACGCGCCTCGGTATCGGCAAACCGCATCGAGCGTGTGCTTAACAGCATACCCAGCATCCCCGAAAATTTGGAAAAAGGCGTAACCGAAACAGAGGAAAAGGGATACGTCACTTTTGAAAACGTAACCTTTGCCTACCCCGGAGAAACAGAAGAACCGGTAGTTAAAAACGTAAGCTTTACGGCAGCCCCCGGGCAAACGGTAGCCTTTATTGGCAGTACCGGCAGCGGTAAATCTACACTGATACAGCTCATCCCCCGTATGTACGATCTTACCGAGGGACGTATATTGGTGGATGGCGTGGATGTAAGAGATTACAATATCCACTCTTTGCGGGGCAAAATAAGTTTTATTCCCCAAAAGGCACAGCTTTTTACCGGCACCATAGCCGAAAATATGCGCCTTGGTAAACGGGATGCAACCCAAGAAGAATTGGTTCGCGCTGCCGATATTGCCCAAGCGTCCGACTTTATTGCCGGCAAAGAAAACGGGTTTGAAGAAATGCTGGCCGAGGGTGGCAGCAATCTTTCGGGCGGGCAAAAGCAGCGCCTTGCAATAGCAAGGGGGGTTGTTAAAAACCCCGAAATATATGTGTTCGATGATTCGTTCTCGGCGCTGGATTATGCCACAGACCTTGCCCTGCGTACCCGCCTTAAAAAAGAAATAAAAGAAGCTACTATATTAATTGTGGCCCAGCGCATTGGCACCATACGCCATGCCGATAAAATATTGGTGCTGGATGAGGGGCGTGTTGTGGGCGAGGGCACCCACGAGGAACTTATGGACAACTGCGGTGTGTATTACGACATTGCGGTTAGCCAGCTCTCGCAGGAGGAACTTGGATGAAAACAAATACTTTACGCAAAGCGGGGCGCTTAATACAATTGTGTATGAGCCCCTATAAAGGCCAGTATATATGGGCCATTGTGCTAAACATAGTGGGCAGTATTCTTGGTACCCTTAACCCCTTTATCATCGGTTTTGCCATTACAGAGCTTGGCAAAAATGTAAAAGATATAATGGCCGGTGTGCCGGGAGCGGGTATTAATTTAAATTATATCCTTACCATTGTGCTTATATTAATCATCAGTGCTGTTATAAGGCAGGGCGGCACCTATGTTGCCAGCTATATGCTGGCGGGCGGCGTGCAAGACAGCTTTAGAGACCTTCGCACTTCCATCAGCCGCAAAATGAACCGCCTGCCGGTGTCTTACTTCGATAAGCACCAGTTGGGCACTGTGCTAAACAATGTTACCAACGATGTGGACGCCGTTACCAACGCAATGCAGCAAAGCCTGCTGCCGCTGGTATATGCGGTAACCAACATTACCATGACCTTTGTTATGATGATGGTAATTTCTTTGCCGCTGGGGCTGCTGTGCCTGCTTATGATACCCGGGGCATACTTTATCTCCCGTGCCATGATGCGCCGCTCGCAAAACCAGTTTCGTAAAATGCAAAATACACTGGCAGAGTTAAACGGCTATATACAAGAGAGATATACCGGTTTTACCGTTACCAAACTGTATAACAACGAGCAAAAAACGGTAGAAAAATTTCAGGAAATAAACGGCGAGCTAAACCAGGCAGGCTTTAAAAGTGGGTTTATTTCTTCGCTTATGTCCCCTCTTATGGAGCTTCTCATCAATATTACCTATGTAATAATGATGCTGCTTACAGGGTATGCGGTTCTATTTTCTGGCATGCCTTTGGGTAATATGCAGGCCTTTGTGCAGTATATTTGGCTGGTGTACGAGCCCATAGGGCAAATCACCCAGCTTTCTACCGCGGTGCAAAGTGCCGCCGCCTCTATGGAGCGTATTGTTACCTTTTTAGAAGAACCGGAAGAATCGGACGATTCTGATAAAATTGCAAGCGTTAACCTAGAAGAGTTTAAAGGACATGTAAGCTTTAAAGAGGTGCAGTTCTCTTACGACAAAAGCAGCACCCTACTTACAGACCTTACGGTGGATGCAAAGCCCGGCCAAACCATTGCAATTGTGGGTGCCACCGGTGCAGGCAAAACCACCATTATCAATCTGTTAATGCGCTTTTACGATATTGACGCGGGCGATATTTCTATAGACGGTACCAGCATATACGATATGCGCCGCAGCGCAGAGCGCTCTTTGTTTGGAATGGTATTGCAGGATGCATGGCTGTACCATGCAACCATTGCCGAAAATATCCGCTTTGGCCGCCTAGATGCAACCGACGAAGAAGTAATAGAGGCAGCCAAAACCGCCAATGTGCATCATTTTATTAAAACACTGCCGGGCGGCTATAATATGATGATTAACGAAGAAGCCAGCAACGTATCTTTGGGGCAAAAGCAATTGCTTACCATTGCACGCGCCATATTGGCAGACCCCCGCATTTTAATATTAGACGAAGCCACCAGCAGTGTAGATACTAGGCTGGAGATGCTGATACAGGTTGCAATGAAACAGGCAATGCAAAACCGCACCAGCTTTGTAATTGCCCACCGCCTTTCCACCATCCGCGATGCAGACATGATACTGGTGCTGGAAAAAGGCGATATTGTAGAGCAGGGCACCCACCAGCAGTTGCTGGATTTAGACGGTAAATATGCCGCCTTGTACAACAGTCAGTTTGCAGAAGAATAGTTTGTAAATAAGCGTACAATAAAAGTTTTATAATAACCCCACCATGGTTGCGCACTGCTGTTTTGCAGGTGTGCCCTTGGTGGGGTTTATTTGTTAAAGCAAAGCAACAAGGTTTAAATGGATATCTTGTAAAATACACGCTGTTTTTTAACAGTAAAACAACAAAAAAAGACTGTGAAACAGTAAGGTACCTTACGATGAAGCGACAAATATGGCAAAAGGTAAAATTAATTATAATTATTTTTAAATTATTCACAGTTTATGCTATAAAAGGAGTATAATATAGCGCGCGGCAAAAAAGTAGAGCAGTTTAAATATGCCCACAGGTTGCCAAAAAATTAAAAAAAGGTTACAGTTTTTAAGAAGCAAGACTTTTAAAAAACTTGTGATATACTTGTAGCCATCCCCATCAGTAAAGGCAGGTTTTTTTGTCTTAAAACGGTGGGGTATTATCAATGAACGGAGATGTGAAGGAGTATGGAGTGCCTAGCGAGTTCCGCTGGACAGGATACCCTCGCCAGTATTCAGGCATTGCCCAAAGAAGAGCTGTTTAAAGCTATGGATACGCGCACTGAGGGGTTAACCCAGCAGGAGGTTGCGCAAAAGCAGGAAAAATACGGCAAAAATGTAATTCAGGAGGCCAAAGGCAAACCCTTAATCTTGGTGTTTTTGGGCAACTTTACAAGCCTGATGGCCATTTTGCTGTGGATTGGCGGCATTGTAGCTATTTTGGCAGATATGCTTGTTTTGGGTATCGCCATTTGGCTGGTAAACATCATCAACGGTGGTTTTAGTTTTTTTGGCAGGAGTTTCAGGCCGGAAAAGCAACCGAAGCGTTGAAAAAAATGCTGCCGGCCTATGCGCGTGTGGTACGTAATGGTCAGGAAGATAAGATTTTGGTAGAAGACCTGGTGCCCGGGGACATTATGCTGGTAGAAGAGGGCGATAAAATTTCGGCAGACGCCCGCCTGTTCGAATCGAGCGATTTGCAGGTAAACCAGTCTACCCTAACAGGAGAATCCAACCCGGTGCGCAAGGATGCCGCGCCGATGTTAAAAGAGGATCTTTCCCGTTTCGAAATCCCCAACCTGTTATTTGCAGGCACTTCTGTTGCCAGCGGCACAGGTAAAACCGTAGTGGTAAGCACCGCCATGCAAACCGAGTTTGGCAAAATTGCCAGCCTTACCCAAAGCATGGAGGAAGAGCAAAGCCCGCTGCAAAAAGAATTGGACCGCCTTACAAAACAAATTTCTATGATTGCCATAGGCATTGGCCTGTTTTTCTTTTTGGCAGGCTGGCTGTTTGTAGGCGATAAAATAATGCAATCCTTTGTGTTTGCACTTGGTATGATAGTTGCCTTTATACCCGAGGGGCTTTTGCCCACCGTTACTCTTTCGCTGGCTATGGCGGTACAGCGCATTGCAAAAGAACACGCGCTGGTAAAAAGGCTTTCGGCAGTAGAAACACTGGGGTCTACCTCGGTAATTTGTTCGGACAAAACAGGTACCCTTACCCAAAACGAAATGACAGTAAACACCCTGTGGCTGCCCGGGCGAGAGATGGAAGTAACCGGCCTTGGGTATGCGCCCGAGGGTGAGGTATTGTACAACGCCCAGCCCATGAGCGCCAAAAAAGACAAAGCGCTTAAAAACCTGTTGGCGGCCGCCGCCCTATGCAGCAATGCGCGTGTAGTACCCCCCAACGAAGAAAATACCCGCTACACTGTATTGGGAGACCCCACCGAGGCATGCCTTGGCGTTGCGGCCCAAAAGGCGGGTATTGTGCTGGCAGATATCGAATCAGAAATGCCCCGCCTGCGGGAGCTTCCGTTTGATTCTCGTCGTAAACGCATGACCACCGTGCATGCCCTTGCCCGCCCGGTGGATGGTGCCCAGCGCATAGCTTATATAAAAGGCGCGCCCAAAGAGGTGCTGGAGCTTTGCAACCGCTACGAGCAAGACGGCAAGGTGGTAGAAGTAGATGATGCCTACCGCGAAACGGTAATGCAGGCAAACGATAAATTTGCCCGCAACGGCCTGCGCGTACTGGCAGTGGCTTACCGCTTAATTAATAAAGACTGTGGCCTGCCGGTTGCCATGAGCGCTTATACCCCCGAGCTGGTAGAGCAGGACCTTACCTTTGTGGGCTTAATTGCCATGGCAGACCCGCCCCGCCCCGAAGTAGCCGCTGCGGTAGAGAAATGTCACCGCGCCAGCATTCGTATTATTATGATAACGGGCGACTATGGTCTTACAGCCGAAAGCATTGCCAAACGCATTGGCATTGTAAAGGGGGATAACCCCCGCATTGTGACCGGGCGTGATTTAGAAAGCCTAAGCGATGATGAATTAAAAGAGGCGCTTTCGGACGAGGTTATTTTTGCCCGCGTAGCACCCGAGCAAAAGTACCGCGTGGTGTGCGCCTTGCAGGAACTGGGCAATATTGTAGCGGTTACGGGCGACGGTGTAAACGATGCCCCGGCCCTTAAAAAGGCAGATATTGGCGTTGCAATGGGCATCTCGGGCACCGACGTTGCCAAAGAAGCCGCCGACATGATTTTAACCGACGACAACTTTGCCTCTATTGTGCGTGCGGTAGAAGAAGGTCGCTCCGTATACAACAATATCCAAAAGTTTTTGCTGTATATTTTAAACAGCAATATGGCAGAGGCTGTGCCCTCGGCGGCATTTCTGCTTTCTAAGGGGGGCATTCCCCTTCCTTTAACGGTATTGCAAATATTGTCTATTGATATTGGTACCGACATGCTGCCCGCCTTGGGCCTTGGGGTAGAACAGGCCGAAGAAGGCGTAATGGACAAACCCCCTCGCAACCGCAAAATGCCGCTGCTAAATAAAAGCGTTATTGTAAAGGCGTTTTTCTGGTATGGGTTAATTGCTGCGGTTATCTCTATGGGGGCCTACTTCTTTGTAAACCTGCTGCATGGCTGGCCCAATGTACCGCTGGCGGCCTCGGGGGTAGTATACCGCGAAGCCACCACCCTAACACTTGCTTCTATTGTATTTTGCCAAATTGGTGCAGTGCTTAATTGCCGTACCGAGAAGCAATCGGTGTTTAAAGTAGGGCTGTTTAGCAACAAGCGTGTTTTAATTGGCATCTTGGCAGAAATTATTATTTTGTGTATCCTTATTTATGTACCCTTCTTACAGCCAGTGTTCAATACTGCACCCATTGGATTGAGGGAATGGATATTCCTTGTACTTATCCCCATCCCGGTTGTGTTAATTGAAGAGGCGCGCAAGGCGCTGGTTCGCAAGAAAAACGCGAAAAAACAAAGCGAGGTGTAAGCGATGAAGGTGATTATCGTTGGCTGCGGCCGCATGGGCCGGGGCCTTGCGTTGGAGCTGGACAGAAAAAACCATGAGGTAACGGTGATAGACACCGATCCAAATGCCATTAAAATGCTGGGTGATGATTTTAAGGGCAAAAAAATGATAGGAATAGGGTTTGATAAAACTGTGCTGGAAACCGCCCGCATTACCCACGTGGATGCGATAGTGGCTTCTACCGCCAGCGACGAAACCAACGCGCTGATTGCACGCATTGCCCGCAATATTTATAAGGTTCCGCGTGTTATCGCCCGCCTGTACGATATTCGCAAGGCGGTTATTTACAATGCGCTGGGCATTCAAACCATTTCTACCACCCACTGGGGTGTACAGCGGGGCAAAGAGCTTTTAAGCTACAGCCAGCTTGATACCATTATGGATTTGGGCAATAACTCGGTAGAAATTATACGTGTAGAAGTGCCGCCCCTTATGGAAGGGCGCAGGCTTTGGGACTTGATACGTGTGGGAGAAGTGGATGTTGTAGCCGTAGGACGCGGCAGCAAAGCCTTTTTGCCCGTAGAGGGTACCCTGCTGGAAAAAGATGATGTTTTGTACATTGCTGTGCTTTCTTCTGCATTGGGCAAACTGAAAACGGCTTTGGGGCTGTAAGGAGGAAACCGACATGAATGCTGTAATTATAGGCGGCGGGCAGGTTGGCTCTTATATAGCAAAGCTGCTGCTGGACAATGGCTGTACCGTTAAGGTAATAGAAAAACGAGAAGATGTGCTGGAAAAACTGCGTGCAGAACTGCCGTCCGAAATATTGGTGGTGGGCGGCGGAGCAGACCCTCATATTATGGAAAAGGCCGGCATACAGCAGGCCGATGTTGTGGCTGCCGTTACCGGTGCAGATGAGATAAACCTGGTAGCTTCTACAATTGCAAAGTACGAGTTTGGGGTACCCCGCGTAATAGCGCGCGTAAATCATCCCAAAAACGAATGGCTTTTTACCGCCGAGATGGGTGTGGATGTGCCTGTAAACCAGGCAAATCTGCTGGCCCGCCTTATGGTAGATGGAATTGATTTAAAACATATGATTACCCTGATGAAGATAAATAGGGGAAAACATTCTATTTCGCAGTTTAATGTAGAGCCCGGCTCTTTGGCAGACGGCAAATCTTTAAAAGAACTGCCCATGCCCGAGGATGCGGTGCTAATTGCCATTCACCGCGGAGACGAGGTTATCCTCCCGCGGGGAGAAACTGTTGTGCAGGCCGATGACCGTATATTGGCCCTGTGCAGCACCCCGGCACAGCAGGTGATAGATACTATTTTTGCAGAGCCGCAATAAGCTAAAAAAATTAAAAAGGCAGGCCGGGATTTTTCCCAGCCTGCCTTTTATCTGTATTGGTATTGCTTAAAATACGGGGATAACGCTGCCGCCATAAGTTTCGTTGATAAAGGTGCGAATCTCTTCAGATTGCAAAGCCGCTACCAAAGCTACAATTTCGGGGCGGGTTTCGTCGCCTTTGCGTACAGCTACAATGTTTACATAGGGGCTGTCGGCACCTTCCAGCTCAAGCACGGTGTCTCCAATGCCGGCACCAATGGCATAGTTGCCGTTGATTACGCCGTAATCAAGGTCTGGCAAACCGTTGGGCAGTTGGGCAGCGTCCAGCTCTGTAAACTGAAGGTTTTTCGGGTTTTCTTTGATGTCCAGAGGGGTGGCTTCCAAGCCAATGTCGTCGTTTAGGGTAATAAGGCCCAAAGACTGAAGCAGAAGCAAAGCACGGCCCTCGTTGGTTGCGTCGTTGGGAATGCCAAAGTTGGCGCCGTCCGGCACGTCATCTAAAGAGGTTTGTTTGCCGGGGTAAACGCCCATCGGCTCAATGTGGATGCCGCCGGCGCTTACCAGCGAATCGCCGTTTTTAGCATTGAAATCGTCCAGGTAAGGCAGATGCTGGAAGTAGTTTGCATCCAGGGTGCCGTCTGCAACAGCGGGGTTTACCAGCGGATAATCGCTGAACTCTACAATTTCGAGGGTAATGCCCTGCTCGGCCAAAATGGGTTTTACCTGCTCTAAAATTTCTACGTGGGGTGCAGGGGTAGCGCCTATTTTAATGGTAGTACCTTCGGCGGCAACAGAGCCGGAGGCAGCAGACGACGGGGCAACAGAGGCAGGCGTGGAAGAGGCGGTTTGGCCGCAGGCAGCAAACAGCAGGGTGCTGACAATGGCCAAAGCGGTAACAACTAATGATGCTTTTTTCATTCTAAAACTCTCCTTGTGTTTAATAATGTGTGAATAAATACTATATGTGAGTACGCTTATTTTGCGTACACTTCTCAAAAGGATATCCCCTCCCGGGGGGAATATCCTTTTGCAAAGCTTGTAAGGATTTTACCGGTTGCGTTTGTCTACGCGCCGGGTAGAAAGAGCAAAAATAATTTGTATTATACAAATTAAAGCAATCAAAACTAAAATAGCAGCGTACATTACATCTTTTTGGCCTCTGTTAAGGCCGTAGCTTATGGCTACTTGCCCTAAGCCCCCGGCACCCACGGCGCCGGTAATGGCGGTGTAACCCAGTACGGTAATAACGCAAATGGATAAGCCGCGCAGTAAACTGGGAATACTCTCTACCAATAATACACGGGTAACTATTTGAAAATTGGTTGCGCCCATGCTCTGGGCAGCCTCTATTACGCCATGGTCTACTTCTTCTAGGCTGCTTTCTACCATACGTGCCACAAAGGGAAAGGCCGAGATAATAAGTGGTACATTGGCAGCGGTAGAGCCTATGTAAGTACCCACAATAAAGCGGGTAACGGGGGTAAGCAACAGTACCAGTATAATAAACGGAATGCTGCGCATGATGTTGATAATTCCGCCAAAAACAGTGTTAAAGCGGGGGGCCGGCAAAAGGCCGGTACGCTTTGTAATGGTAAGCAACACACCCAAGGGTATGCCGATGAGATAAGCAAAAAAGGTAGAAACAAGGGTCATGTAAATTGTATCCACAGTGCCTGTCCACAAAAGGCAGCCGTAGCGGGCAAAAAAAGCAGTTAATACGCTCATTGCAAAATCTCCTCTCCCAGCAGCAGGCGGGTAATGCTGTTTTGCGGGTTTGCAAAAATCTCTTTTTTAGAGCCAACCTCTACAAAACGGCTTTCGTCAATTACTGCCATCTTATTGCACAAAGATTTTACAACGCCAATCTCGTGCGTAATAATAATAATGGTAACGCCCAAATGCTTGTTAATATCTTTTAACAGGCGCAGTACGCTTTGGGTGGTAAGGCTGTCCAACGCGCTGGTGGGCTCATCGCATAGCAGCACTTTGGGGTTAGTGGCAAGAGCGCGGGCCAAGGCCACGCGTTGCTTTTGCCCGCCAGAAAGCTGGCTTGGGTATGCATTTGCTTTGTCTGCTAAAGATACAAGCTGCAACAGCTCGGTAACTCGCTTGTCTACTTCTTCTTTATTGTGGCCCTTTACAAGGTTTAAAGGGAATGCAACATTTTGGTGCACGTTTTTTTGCATTAACAGGTTGTATCCCTGAAAAACAACGCCCATCTGCCGTGCCGCTTCCCGCCGCTGCACCCCATTAAAAGAAGAAAAAGGCCTGTCTTCTAAATAAATTTCGCCGCTGGTTGGTTTTTCCAGCATACACAAACATCGTAAAAGAGTACTTTTGCCTGCGCCGCTCATGCCTATAATGCCAAATATGTCTCCCTGCTCAATATTTAGGTTTGCGTCCTGCAAAGCGGCGGTTTGCTGTGCGGCGCTGCCAAAAATTTTGGTCAGGTTTTCAATACGAATCAACAATGCAATGTCACCTCAGTAAAATATAATTGGCAATGGCAACAAAAAAACGCCTCTGCCCCTTGTATGTCAAGGGCAAAGACGTAAACTTCGCGGTACCACCTTGTTTCGCATTATCTTTACAAATAATGCCTCTGCCGCTGCGGCAATAGTTGCTTACAGCGCGGCACTGTAACGGGTGCATCCGTCGCAAGCTAAAAACATTCACTCGCGCAGCTCAGAGGCCATCTTCAACTAGCATCGGTTATCCCCTTTTCAGCAATACAGGGGCTCTCTACGTAACCACAGCCAATCTACTCTTCTCGTCATGGCTTTTAGATTCGATTTGGAATTTATTATACACGATTTTGAGAACCAGTCAAGTATCTGCACATAAAAATAGATACAATGCGGGGTTACAGTTTGGTTACATCCCCGTATTTTTCGGGATATTTGCCAAAGGCAGACACAACATAAGAGCACACGGGCTTTATTTTTACGCCATTGCTGCGCGCATAATCTACAAGTGCGTCAAGTAATTTACCAGCAAGCCCCTGCCCGGCGTAAGCTTCAAAAACAAGCGTGTGCGTAGCGGCCAGGGTTCCATCCGAAGCAGGAACATATTCTATTTCACCCATCATGGTTCCGTCTTCGTCATAAGCACGAAACATCGAAACCAGCGGTTCGTGGCGGATTGTCATAAAATTACACGCCTCCTTTTAGTAAAAACAAAATAAAAATAAGCCTAGCTAAAGTATAGCACAGGCTTATCATACAACTCAATACAAAAGGCTGCTATTTTACACCGGCAAGGGCAGCAAGTTCGCTGTCTATAATAACCACAGCATTGGGGTGCAGTTTTAAAAATGTGGCGGGGTTTTGGGTGGTAACAGCATCATCTATCAAAAGCCCCTTAATGGCCTCGGCTTTGCCTGCGCCGGTTGCCACCAGAAGCAATTGCCCGGCTGCCATAATGCCGCGCATACCCATGGTAATGGCCTGTGTGGGTACCTCGGCAGCGCTGGCAAAAAAGCGAGCGTTTGCCTCTATGGTGCTGGGGGTAAGGGTTTCTACGTGGCTGGGGGCAATTAGCTGGTCTCCGGCTTCGTTAAAGCCAATGTGGCCGTTATTGCCAATGCCAAGCAATTGCAGGTCGGGCGCGCCGCCCTCAAAAATTTTCTCTTCCAGCTCTACAGCATTGGCGTTTACATCGCCCAAACCATTGGCAACAAAGGTGTTGGTTTTGTTAATGTTAATGTTATTAAAAAGGTTTGTATCCATAAAGTAACGGTAGCTTTGGGGATGGTCGGGTGCAATGCCGCAGTATTCGTCTAGGTTTACCGTGCGCGCGTTGGTAAAATCGGCTGTTCCGGCCTTGCAGGCTTCGGCCATTTTTTGGTAAATGGGTATGGGGGTACTGCCGGTTGCAAAACCAAATTTTGCAGTGGGCTTGTTTTTTACCAGCTGCAAAATAATATCGGCAGCGGCAGAGCAGCTCTCATCATAGCTTTTGGTAACGATCAACTTCATTTTTCTTATATCCTTTCTTGTGCCATAGGCAGGCTTATTAACCATAGGTGTTGCGGTGGTGCATTTTGCGGTAAAGCCCAAAGGCTTCGCAATGTATAAGTGTGCAGCCCGGCAGGGCAAACGGTCACCATACAGGGCAAAAATAATTTTGTAATCCATACAGTACAGCTGTGTAATTGGCAGCAAAACACAGCCCTGCACTTATATAGTAACAGGTGTTTTGTGTAAGCGCAAAGAAAACACTTAAAATAAAAGTTAGTAAAATAAACACGGGCACATATATACAAAATTGCACAAGTATGGCAAATGTTTACAAATACATGGTGGCTTCGGCTTCTTCAAAAAACGGGTCGGCATCTTCGGCGGCATGCAGGGTGCGCCATGCACTGGGGGTATGCCCGGTGTGTTTTTTAAATGTGCGGCAAAAATAATTGGCACCTGCAAAGCCGCATAGGCTGGCAATCATCTCTAAAGTGTATGCGCGGTTTTGCAGCAAAGATTTTGCCGCATGCATCCGCACCTCGTTTAAATAGCGGCCCGGCGGCTGCCCTACAACGGCAGTAAAGGTGCGTATTAAATGGCTTTTGGTAACGCCCAGCTGGTCGGCAAGTTCCTCAACACCATATACTTCGGCATAGTGGGTACGTATCTGGTTTAAAGCCTCCTGTATAAGTTCGGGCATGGCGCTGCGGCCGGGCAGGGCCTCGGCCAGGCGGCAAACCACAGTATAGCACAGTATACTTTCTTCGGTGGGGCTGGGGTGTGTGCCTGCCAAAAGCTGGCGCATCAGTTCGGCCACGCCGGGGCAGGCGTGTACAGGGGCAAAAGCGGGCTCCTGCACAAGGGCGGCAAGCTCTGCGGCTGCGGCTCCGGTTATCGAAATGCCTTGCACAGAGACAGAAAATGAAAATGGTGCGGTAAAAACTGCAATTTGAGAAGGAAGGAGCGTGTAGGCTTCCCCCATACAATGCAAAACGGTGTCTTTGTCTGCAATGGCAAGGTACAGTGCATCTCCCGGCTTAAAACCGGCAAAGGCCCTGTTGTTTGTGCGTTGGTTTACCGCACAGTATTGTTCCAACAACAAGCGCAATATTGTCTCTCCTTATATCAATAAAGTGCTATATATACTATAAAAATAGATGATATTATATTGGTAACAGATATAAATTCGTATATTCTTATATCAATATATTATAATTGTTGGAGGTTTGTATGGCAAGCATTAGTCTTCGCAGCATTTACAAAATTTACCCCGGCGATGTTACCGCGGTAAAAGATTTTAACCTTGAAATTGACGACAAAGAGTTTATTGTACTGGTTGGTCCCTCGGGCTGCGGTAAATCTACCACTTTGCGTATGATCGCCGGTTTGGAAGAAATCTCTCAGGGCGAGCTTTACATTGGCGAACGCCTTGTAAACGATGTGCCTCCCAAAGACAGGGACATTGCGATGGTGTTCCAAAACTATGCACTGTACCCCCATATGACAGTATTTAAAAACATGGCCTTTGGTCTTGAACTTCGCAAAACCCCTAAGGATGAAATTAAACGCCGTGTAACCGAAGCCGCCCGCATTTTGGACATTGAGCATTTGCTGGACCGCAAGCCAAAGGCTTTGTCCGGCGGCCAGCGTCAGCGTGTTGCATTGGGCCGCGCCATGGTGCGTAACCCCGCAGTATTTTTGCTGGACGAGCCTCTTTCTAACCTTGATGCAAAGCTTCGCGCTTCGATGCGTACCGAGCTGATCAAGCTGCATCAGCGCCTTGGCACCACCTTTGTTTATGTAACGCACGACCAAACCGAGGCCATGACCATGGGCGACCGCATTGTGGTTATGAAAGACGGCATTGTACAGCAGGTGGATACTCCCCAAAAATTGTACGATTCTCCTTGCAACGTGTTTGTAGCCGGCTTTATCGGCAGCCCGCAGATGAACTTTATTGATGGCACACTAGAAAAAGTGGGCGCCGAGTATCATTTTGTTATGGGCGAGGACAAATTGCAGATAGACCCCGCCAAAGTAAACGAAGAGATGGAAAAATATGTGGGCAAGCCTGTTAAAATGGGTATCCGCCCCGAAGATATTAAAGACGACGAAGCATTTTTGGCAGCCCACCCCAAAGCGGTGTTGCAAACAGAAGTAGAGGTTTCGGAGTTGATGGGCAACGAAGTTTACCTTTACCTCAACTACCAAGAAACCCGCCTTACTGCCCGTGTAGCAGCCGATACAAAGAGCCACCGCGGCAACACTGTAAAGGTAGGCATCGACACCCGCAAAATCCACCTGTTTGACCCCGAGACAGAATTGGCTATTATGAACTAAAGCGCAAGGGGTTGCTTTTGTTGGGTGCATAGTCTGCACGGCAAAACAATGTACTTGTAAAATAAACAGCCTATGGCAGAGCCTGTGTTTAAACAGGCCCTGCTTTTTTGTGCAATGTGGGGGGCAAAAAGCCTTTCTTGTTTTTTAAATGTAGGTATACTAAAATATGTATTATAGGTTGCCGATAAAAATATTGCGGGAGAACCTTAAAAATTATGAAAAAAAGATGGATTACCCTGCTTTTATTGGGGGCTATGGTTGGCGTAGGTGTTTTTTACGGGTACGATTTATTCCGTAATCTCAATTTTGCATCGGGCCTGTTTACAGTGGGTGTGGTGTGGTACAGGTATGCCCTTATGTTGGCGGTAGTTTTACTGGATTTTGTAGGGGTAACCACGGTAGGCCCCTATGCGGTGGGCGTTATGCGCCTGCGGCACCCGGCATTGGCAGGCTTGTTTTTAATTTGTGGTTTATATGGTTTGCTGCTGGGGGTTTACAGCATTGTAGCCGCACTGCAGCCCTTACAGCCGCTTGCGCTTATTTTAGCGCTTTTAGTTGTTATTTTTGGTGTTTGGATGTTGCTTGCGGCAAAACAGCTTGCCCGGCAAAAAAAGCCCACCCCTACAAAGGGAGCTTTTTTTGGTATGATGGGTGCCCTGCCTCTGTGCCTTTTGGCGGGCGCGCGTGCCATGAGCAACCCCGCAACCCTGCACCGCCCCCTGCCGCTTATCAATGTGCTTTCGGCCTTGGTGGTCATGCTGTGGATGGGTACCATGCTGCATGCCATGTATATTGCAACGGTACGCAGGCGTGCCAAAGTGCTGTATGTTATGGGGATGGAAACGTTTTTTTTGTGTACCTGCCTTGGCGGTGCGCAACTGGCGGTTACAATTATGCGGGGCCAGTTTGCAGGGCTGGAAACGCTTCAATCTGTTTTGCTTTTTTTGCTTGGCTTGGTTGCGGCGGGGCTTTCTCTTGCTCTCTCAACCGGTGCGCCCGAGGCCGAACGTTTGAACGAGCGGCCGGGAGAAGACAGCAGCTTTGAGGGCGGTTATGCAGAGCACGAGAATGATTTTTACAATATGCAAAGCGAAGAGGCAGACGAAGACCGCAGGCTGTACCGCGCGCCGCCTAAAGAATAAATGAAAACAATTAAAAAGGCTGCTTCTGGTTAACAGAGGCAGCCTTTTTGTAATAAATAGAGGTAAAAATTAATAGCCGCGCGGGGGCTTGCGTTTTGGGCTTTGCCCTTTGGCAGGCCGCCGCAAAACAATAAAAACAATTACTGCAATTATCACAATGCCCACCGCTACCAGCGCGGGCAAAAGAAGGGAAGAGCCGGAGGGTTTTGCAACGGTATTGCTGCCGCTGTTTGTAAGGTTGGAAGAGGCATCGGCAGGCGAAGAGGATGAGGTGGGCGTGCTGTAGGCGGGTACGTCGTTAAAATCGTAAATTTTGCTCAAATCACGGTCGAACCTCACCTTAGATGCCAGCCCCAAAAGGCAAATTGCGGTGGTTTCCACATCGGCTTCGCCATCCTCTGTTTCGGCAAAGCTGCCGTCTCCCTTTGAAAAGTAAAGCAAGGCAGAAGAAAGCGAGGCCGCATCAGTAGATAAAAGGTCTGGGTTTTCTCCGTAGCAAGAAAGCACCACCATTACCTCGGCAGTGGCAGTGGCGCTGGGGTTGCCTCCCATATCAAAGCCGCCCTCGTCATTGGGGCGCATATACAGCCAGGCAAGGGGATCAAGCAGGGCTTCTTCGGCAACGCCGTTGCTGCTTTTTTTACTGGCCAGCGCCTGCAAAAAGCGGGCTGTATCCACAGCGTTGGATTCTCCCGTGCCGTAACCGCCATCCTCGTTGCGGGCAGCGGCAATGGCGGCGGTGGAGGAGCCAAGGTCAAACCCAACACTTTCGGCCAGGTCTGTTCTGGCAGAAAACAATTGCAAGGCCATCCGTTTGCCGTTTATGTCTAATGTGTCAGGTTGTTTAAAAACATCCAACAGGCTAGGGGCAACTGTGGTAAGGTCCATGCCGCAGGCGGCCAAAACCATAGCTTGCCAATAACTATCCTCTACAGGCTGGGTAGCCGCATTGCCCTGGTTTAAATGCTGCATAAGGGCATCTATGTACAGGGTGGTATAATCTTGCTGGGGGGTTATATAGGTGCCGCGCAGCAGGGCAAGCACCACCTTTTCATCCCCTACGGAAGGGGTGGGTACCTTTGCCCGCAGCCAATCGGCAGTGGCGCGGGTATCGGTGCCATAGTCTATGGCAAACACAGGCACGCACAAACAAAGGGATAAAACGGCGGCCACAATAACAGCGGCTGCTTTTTTTAATAAAGACATCGTTGGCTCCTTGCTTTGTAAGGGTTAACGCTTATATTTTTAATATTATACTATTTTTGCATTACATATGTACAATATAACGTTTAAATGTGTATTATTTTACGGCGTCCCAAATTTTATTATTAAATGGCATACTGCGCAAAATAAATGTTTAAGCCACAAACCAAACAAAGATATATTTTTTGTTGATGAACATGTGGGCCAGCAAATCTATTTTGACCCCCCTATTGCATTCGTGATATAATCTAATAATTATGGATGTTTGCGCGACACAGCCGTCCATAATATGCGGCGTAAAAAGCGCTTTGCAACCAAACAGTGCCCTGCAGCACAAAGGAGAGGTTAATCATGGAGAACAAAACCTATTACATTACCACACCTATTTATTACCCCAGCGACAAATTGCACATTGGCCACAGCTATACAACCGTGGCTTGCGATGCATTGGCGCGCTTTAAACGTATGCAGGGCTATGATGTAATGTTTTTAACCGGCACAGACGAACACGGGCAAAAAATAGCCGACAAAGCAAAAGAAAAGGGCGTAAGCCCCAAAGAATATGTAGACGTAATTGTGGCATCCGCCAAAGAGCTGTGGAAACTGCTGGACATCAGCTACGACCGCTATGTGCGCACCACAGACGATTACCATATAGAAACTGTGCAAAAAATATTTCGGCGTTTGTACGAAAAGGGCGATATTTATAAGGGCGTGTACAAAGGGTACTACTGTAAACCCTGCGAGTCATTCTGGACAGAATCTCAGCTGATAAACGGCAAATGCCCCGATTGCGGGCGCGACGTTGTAATTGCAGAAGAGGACGCATATTTCTTTAAAATAAGCAATTATACAGACAGGCTGCTGCAACTTTATAAAGACAATCCCGAGTTTATCCAGCCCGAAAGCCGCAAAAATGAGATGATTGCCTTTATCAACCAGGGCCTGCAAGATACCTGTGTTTCACGTACCAGCGTAAAATGGGGCATCCCGGTGGATTTTGAGCCCTCCCATACCATTTATGTGTGGATAGACGCCCTGTCCAACTATATCTCCGCCCTTGGATATGAAAACGAAGCCTATAACGATTTTGAAAAATATTGGCCGGCAGACCTGCACATGGTGGGCAAAGAAATCCTGCGTTTCCACACCATCATTTGGCCTGCGTTGTTAATGGCTTTGGATTTGCCCCTGCCTAAACGCGTGTTTGGCCATGGCTGGCTGTTAATGGACGGCGGTAAAATGAGTAAAAGCGTGGGCAACGTGGTAGACCCAGTGGTGCTTTGTGCCCGGTACGGTGTAGATGCCGTGCGGTACTTTTTGCTGCGTGAGATTCCGTTTGGCAACGACGGCAACTTTTCTAACGAAGCCATGATTGCCCGGATTAACTCCGATTTGGCAAACGATTTGGGCAACCTGCTTTCTCGTACAGTAGCCATGGTAGATAAATACTTTGGCGGCACCCTGCCCACAGACCGTGCGGCAGAACCGCTGGATGATGAACTGGTTGAACTATGCAAAGCCCTGCCTGCCCGCGTGGCCGAAAATATGGACCACCTGTATATTCCGCAGGCCTTAATGGAAATATTTAAAGTGGTGCAGCGCGCCAACAAATACATAGATGAAACGGCCCCCTGGCTGCTGGCAAAAGAAGAAAGCAACTACGCGCGCCTTGCAACCGTACTGTATACCCTATGCGAAAGTTTGCGTTATGTAACAGTATTGCTAAGCGCATTTTTGCCCCAAACGGCCCCCCGCATTGCCCAGCAGCTTGGCGTTAAGCCCGATGAACTGAATTTAGCGCAGTTAGAGAACTGGGGAGGCCTGCCCGCAAACCTTACCGTTTACAAAGCAGATGTGCTATTCCCCCGTTTAGATTTGGATAAAGAGTTGGAAGAACTGGCGGCTTTACAGCCGGCTCCGGCACAACAAGAAGCCCCGGCCGCGCCCATTGAGCACCAGCCCGAAATTGTTTACGAAGATTTTATGAAAACAGAGTTGCGCGCCGGCCTTGTAAAAGCCTGCGAAAAGGTAGAAAAGGCCGATAAGCTGCTAAAGCTAACCGTATTTGACGGTGAGCGTGAGCGTACCATTGTAAGTGGCATTGCCGTATGGTATAAACCAGAAGATTTAATTGGTAAAAAAGTGGTTGTGGTGGCAAACCTTAAACCTGCAAAACTGCGCGGTATTACCAGCGAGGGCATGCTGCTTGCCGCAGATGGCCCAAATGACGAGGCGCAAGTGGTGTTTTTGCCCGAGGAAACCCAGCCCGGTAGCCGTATACGATAAAGGGCATACATAACGGCAACGAAGTGTGTTTGCCGCGCAAATTAGTATAGGTTTAGCAGTTGCGCCCCTTTTAGGGGCGCAATGTGTAAATAAGGAGAATCATGAAGCTTTTATTTAAACAGCGTTTTTTGTCTTGGTTTGACAGCTACGATATTTATGATGAAATGGGAAATGTTGTTTTTACGGTAGAGGGGAAATTATCTTGGGGGCACCGCCTAGAAATTTACGATGCCATGCGTAACAACATTGCCACCGTAAAAGAAGAAGTATTTACCTTTTTGCCAAGATGCATTTTGTATGTTGGCGGCAGGCAGATAGGCGAAATACAAAAAGAATTTACTTTTTTTAAGCCCTCTTACCGCTTAAATTGTAACGATTGGCATGTGCAGGGAGACATACTTGGCTGGAACTATCAGGTGGTAAACAGCTATGGTTATTTAATAATGCAAGCGGATAAGCAAATTTTAAACTGGACAGATACTTATGTAATCGATACGCCGGACCCTGCCAATTTGCTTATGTCTCTTATGATTGTGCTGGCCATTGATATTGCCAATTGCAGGTAGCCCTTGGGCTGCCTGCAAGCCTTATTGGGGTAATTTTGTAAAAAGAGCAAGATGGGAGAGAAGTGTAGTGGGTGCATGGGGTGTACGTGCCCTGCAAAGTGATGCAGGACTGGATTGCAAACAGATTTTTGATGAGTATGCTTTAAGCAATCCATCGGCCCAAATGGGCAAAATTATAGAACTGTATAAAAAAGAGGGTCTGCTGCCCCAAAACGAGCAGGAAATAGACTATTTGTACGACCATGCGGTGCTGGTGTTGGCAGAGCTTTTACTGCAATTTTGTGCAGAGAAAAAACTGGTAATTACATATTATAATAAACAGCAAAACAAAGACGAAGAACGTACCCTGCGCATTTGGCAGTATGGAGAGAAAGAACTGGATTATCTTGCCCATCGTATAGAGGATATTGTAATGCCGGCAGAGGAAGAACACGAAATATACGAGCTGTGGGAAGACAACGACAGCTTTTTAGAATGGAAGTCTTACATCAATGCCTTGCTGGATGGGCTGGAGGAAATTCCGCGCAATTAAAAAGATAGATGCCTGCTTTGCACTTTATATTTTGTTCATTTAATATGGCTATAATAGAACAAACAGCGGGATAAAAGCCCAAAGGAGCTATATGCAAAAACTGATATTTGACACACATGCGCATTATAATTCCGGCGCGTTTAACCAAAACCGAACAGAATTGCTGGACAGCCTGCCACAGCAGGGGGTTGCTCTTGTGGTAAGCTGTGGAACAGACCTTGCCACAAGCAAAGAGAATATTGCCCTGGCAGAACGGTACGAATGGCTGTATGCCGCCATAGGCATCCACCCCGAGAGCCTGATAGAAGAGGATGTCTCTACCCAAACAGAGTTTAAGGGAGATTGGAAAAAAGAAATGCAGGCCCTAAAGCCCCTATACAACCACCCAAAGGTGGTGGCTGTGGGTGAGTGCGGGTTGGATCATCACTGGCCCATACCGGCCGAAGAACAGCTTGCCCTGTTTGAAGAAGAAATACGCTGTGCACTGGAGATGGATTTGCCCATTATTGTGCATGACAGAGAGGCCCACGCCGAAACCTATGCACTACTAAAAAAATATAAGCCCAAGGGTGTTTTGCACAGCTTTTCGGGCTCGGCAGAAGATGTAAAGTGGTTGGCGGCACAGGGTATGTATTTTGGTTTTTCGGGTGTGGTAACGTTTAAAAACGCCCGCCGCCCGCTGGAGGCCGCAGCCGCTGTACCGGCAGAACAGCTTTTGTTGGAAACAGATTGCCCCTACCTTGCGCCCGAACCCTTTCGCGGTAAAAAAAGCCATAGTGGTATGATCCAGTATACCGCTGCCAAAATAGCCGAAATACGCAGCATGCAAGCCGAAGACCTGCTTTTGCAAACCCTGCAAAACGGAAAACGATTGTTTGGCATAAATAATTAAAAGGCAGGATAACAAAACCATATGAGCAGTACAATCTGTAAGCAAGAATATATAGAGATTGGCAGTATTCTGCATTATTTTGCCATAATGGAGGGCGAAAAGGACGCCCCTGTGGTGCTGTTTTTGCACGGAGGGCCCGGCCAAACAGAGGCGGCATTGGGGCCAGTGCTAGAGCCATTTTTGCAAAATAAAATCACCCTTGTTTTTTACGACCAACGCGGCGCAGGGCGCACCTTTGGCAAAAAACCGCAGGCACAGCCAACATTAAGCCTTATGCTGCAAGACCTGCACCAAATTGTTGATATGTTTTGCCAGCGCTATAATAAAAAACGCGTTGTAATTTTAGGGCATAGCTGGGGCAGTATGTTGGGCAGCCTTTTTGTGCAAAAATACCCGCAGCAGGCGGCCTGCTTTATAGGTGTTGGGCAACTGGTAGGCATGCCCGAAGGTGTGCGTGTGGGCTATGACAAGGTACAAGAAAAAATTGAAGAAGCAAGCAATAAAAAAGATCTAAAAAAGCTAAAACAAATAGACCCTACCCTGCAAAGCTGCAAAAACTTTAGCGAGGTTGTGGTGCAGGTGGCAAACCTGCAAAAGCTGCAAAAAAAATATGGCCTTGCAATGAAGATGAGTGCTTCGCTGCTAAAACTATACATAAGCAGTCCTCTATTTGGGTTTAAAGATATGGGCTATATAATGCGTTCTCGCCATTTAAACGAAAAATTACTGGAAGAAATTTTCCCCATTAATTTGCGAGAAGCTGCGCCCTCTTACGAACGGCCGGTGTATTATATCGAGGGTGATACCGATTTTCAAACCCCCTATCCAATTGCGCAGCAGTATCTGCAAGATTTAACAGCGCCCGATAAAAACTGGTGGACGATTGAAAATGCAGGCCATGCCCCCATGCTGGATGACCCGCAAGCATTTACAACTGCCCTGCTGCAGGCTTTGCAGCGTTACCAGCAGTGGGAAACTCTCGCCGCTAAAACAAAACAAGCCCTGAAAAAATAAAAATACTTTTGCTTATGCATAAAACAAGCGCCCGGGGTTTGCCCCAAGGCGCTTGTTTTTGTTTTATGAAG
>JBKEAM010000010.1:0-41959 GCA_047972265.1 Oscillospiraceae bacterium
ATTCAACACCATGCCATTTTTGGTCCGAGTGACAAGATTCGAACTTGCGGCCTCTTGAACCCCATTCAAGCACGCTACCAGCTGCGCCACACCCGGATACGCTGCATCCATGCAGCAATAGCTATTATACAAAATAGAGGCAATGCTGTCAACAAAATAATTTTAAAAAAATGTTTTGTTTTTTTATTGTGAAAATACACATATTTTGCAATTAATTTTTGTTAGCCAAACTGTTTTTTTGTTTGTATTTTGCAGCAAAATTGGTATATGATATAAACAAATTTATATGTTATTTGTACACCTTGTTTTGTTTTATTTGTACTTACAATTGTTTTTGGCTTTTTTATTTGCCAGCGCGGGTTTTTATACTGTTTTAGCATACAAACTAGCCCTGTGTTTTCTTTAAAAAACATCGGCAAATATACCTCTAAATTTGTTTGACATTTGATATTTTAAATGCGTATAATCAAAATTGTTTTATAGAGATTATTTATATATGTAAAGTGCTGTTGTTTTGGCAAGCTTTAGGTTCATCGTAATTAAATAGTGTATACTTTCCTGTTACTGAAATCGGTTGCCCAAAGTGGGTTTCCGTTCAGATAAGCCGCAGTTATGCAGCAATACAATCTAGGAGGCTACATTGATGAAAAAAGCGCTTACTCTCGTTCTGGCTCTCACAATGCTTGTTGGCGTACTGGCTGGTTGCCAAAGCGCTGCCAGCAGCACTCCCGCTTCTACCGGCTCTACCGCCGCAGGCAGTAGCAGCACCGCACCCGGTACCTCTGCCGAGGGAACCATGGTTGCCGCTATTTTTGGTGGCGCTATCAACGACGGCAACTGGAACCAAACACAGTACAACGGCTTGATGAACATTGGTGCTTTGGGCGCCGAAACCGCTTTTGTAGAAAACACATCTGATACCGACGCTGCACAGGCTGCCCGTGACTATGCCACTGCAGGCTTTCAGCTTATCTACCTTACCACCAACTCTTATCAAGATTACTGCACCCCTGTTGCCGCAGATTTTCCGGATGCTACCTTTATAAGCATCAATGGCACCATTGTACAGGACAACTACATCTCTGTACGTATTGCTGACGAAGAACAGGGCTTTATGATGGGTGTTGCCGCTGCATTGCTTAGCAAAACCGGCAAAGTTGGTTTTGTTGGCGGGCTTGAAATCAACCCCATTAAGTTGGGTGCTACCGGCTTCCAGCAGGGCGTTGACTATGTAAACGAAAACTATGGCTTAAGTGTAGAGGCCACCATTATTAACACCGGTAGCTTTACCGACGTTAACCAGGCAAAAGAAACCGCCATTGCCATGATTGACAGCGGCTGTGACGTTGTTACCCCCATGGCCAACGATGCCGGCGTAGGCGTTATGGAAGCTGCTGAAGAAAAAGGCGTTATGGCCATTGCTTCTGGTATTGGGCAAGAAGCTTCTGCGCCTACCGCTACCCAGCTTACCGTTGTAAAAGACGTTGCTGTTGCCTATGACGTTACCTTTGCAGCATTTTTGGACGGTTCTTTAAAGGCCACCACCGAAGTAGAAAAATACGGTGCCAACCGCGGCGTTGTATTCCTTACTGGTGATGACTCTTTGGAATCTGAAATTTCTACCCGTTTAAATGAAGTAATGGAAAAACTGAAGAACAACGAAATCACCATCGATCTTACTGTTTAAAAGCACATTGTTATAGCGTTTACCGTATAAGTTAGTGGAATGTTTACCCCGGCCTTTATGAAAGGGCCCGATTACAACAATTTTACCGTACGCAACGGATAACACACGCAGAGCCATGCGGACATATCCGCATGGCTCTATGTGTT
Organism: Oscillospiraceae bacterium; assembly: GCA_047972265.1. Taxonomy (GTDB): domain Bacteria; phylum Bacillota; class Clostridia; order Oscillospirales; family Ruminococcaceae; genus JAAYCI01. The sequence goes on from JBKEAM010000010.1 coordinate 1,834, forward strand.
TGGGAGGTATCGTGATGAAGCAGAAAGTGCTTCGTGCTGTAAAATCTATGGGGCTTCCGGTTTTTTCTATTATAGTAGCCCTTTCTATTGGCGCATTGTTTATGCTGGTGCTGGATTATAATGTGGGGAAGGCATATTCCAGCCTGCTAAGCGGCATTTTTGGCAGCGTCAACTCTATTTCGGAATCTTTGATACAGGCTACACCCCTTATTTTTACCGCCATTAGTTATGCTGTGGCTTTTCGCAGCGGGCTTATCAACCTTGGCGGCGAAGGCCAGCTTTACATGGGCGCTGTGTTTGGCTCTATTGTAGGTTCACACTTTCAGGGCTTACCCACCTTTATCCACCTGGCGCTTATACTGCTGTGCGGTTTTATTGGCGGTGCCTTATGGGGCTTTATTGCCGGTGCTTTAAAGGTTAAGTTTGGCGCAAGCGAACTGATTACCACCATTATGCTAAACTACATTGCATTAGAATTTGTAAGCTATTGTGTTACCAATGTTCCGTTTAAGGATACAACCCCCGGCGCTGCCCCCCGTATGCCCTCTATACTGGAAAACCTTAAACTGCCCATTTTACTGCCCCGCACCCGCCTGCACGTAGGTATTTTGCTGGCGCTGGCTGCAATGCTTATTTATTACTTGTTTATGTGGAAAACAACAAAGGGATACGAGCTGCGCGTTATGGGCCAAAACCCTGATGCAGGACGTTATTCTGGCTTTAAAGTGAAATCGAATGCCGTATTTGCATTTTCTCTGGCCGGCGGCTTTGCCGGGCTGGGCGGCGTTGTAAATATTATTGGCTTACAGTATTTTCTTACCGAGGGCTTTGCCAGCGGCTTTGGCTTTAGCGGCGTTGCCGTTGCACTTCTGGGCAGCTGCCACCCCGCGGGTATGCTTATCTCTGCGTTTTTGTTTGGCTCGTTAAACGCAGGCGGCATCCGCATGCAAACGGTAGCACAGGTGCCCTCTGCCATGATGAGCATGATACAGGGCCTTATCATTTTGTTTGCCGTATCCCCCTATCTTTTCCCCTGGCTGCGCACCCAATTTATGCGCATTCCTGCATTTTCGGGCCGCAAAAAGTCAAAAAGTGCAGCCACTACTACTGGCGGGGAGGAATAAGATATGTCTGAGATATTGAGTTTTATCACCAACTTTTTTACGGCAGACATCCGTACCACTGTACCACTGCTGCTGGCCGCTTTGGGCCTTGTTTTTAGCGAGCGCGCCGGTATAGTAAACATTGGCACCGAGGGCATTATGCTTGTGGGCGCTGTGTTTGGCTGCATTGGCTCTTCTCAGTTTTCTAACCCGTTAATGGGCGCCTTATGTGCAATGGTTAGCGGTATGATGTGCGGCCTTATCTTTGGCTTTTTTACCATTACCCTGCGCTCTAACCAAATAGTTGTAGGTACCGCCTTTAACATTTTGGCGGCCGGCCTTACGGTTACCCTTAACCGCAAACTGCTTACCAACTCCACCATTTTGGGCTACAACCGCTTTCCCATCCCGGGGCTTAGCAAAATACCCGTTTTGGGCGAAATTTTGTTTAACTGGCAAATGCTTGTATACCTTGCTTTCATTTTGGTGCCAGTGTGCTGGTTTGTACTGTACAAAACAAACCTTGGCCTCAAAATACGTGCCGTTGGCGAACATCCCAAGGCATGCGGCACCGTGGGCATCAACGTATTTCGCATCCGCTACAGTGTGCTGTTGTTTAGCGGCATGATGGCTGGCCTTGCAGGCTCGTTTGTATCTATGGGGCAAGCCTCTACCTTTATTGAGGGCATGGTGGCTGGCAAGGGCTTTATGGCGCTGGCTGTATGCGTATTTGGCAACTACACCCCTGTACGGGTTATGCTGGCAGCTTTGCTGTTTGGCGCGGCCGACTCTTTAAAATACCGCCTGCTTACCACCAGCCTTGGCGGGTACTATCAGTTCTTGAACATGCTGCCTTATGTAATTACCATTATCTCTTTGTGCATACTTGCAAAACGCAGCAACAAGCCCGCCGCCAGCGGCGTGGCTTACCGCAAAGAATAAGGGGGTTTTACAATGGGTACACCCGTATTGGAAATGAAGAACATTACCAAAACCTTTGGCAAATTTGTGGCGCTTGATGATGTAAACCTTACCGTAGATAAGGCCGAGGTGCATGCCCTGCTGGGAGAAAACGGCGCGGGCAAAAGCACACTGATGAACTGCCTATTTGGTATGTTTGATCATTTTGACGGCCATGTTATTTTTGATGGCAAAGAGGTACATATTAAAGACCCCCTGCAAGCCATAGACCTTGGCATTGGCATGGTGCACCAGCACTTTATGCTGATACCTGTGTTAAGCGTAATAGAAAACGTGGTACTTGGCCTTAAAGGCAACAAGGCAGTGTTAGACCTTAAAACCGCCGCCGATAAGTTTGTGGAGCTGGGCAAAAAATACCACATGGAAATTGACCCTTGGGTACCGGTAGAGCAGCTCTCGGTAGGGCAGCAGCAGCGGTTGGAGATTTTAAAAGCGCTGTACCGCGACGCCAAACTGCTTATTTTAGACGAACCCACCGCCGTGCTTACCCCCGAAGAGATTGACGGCTTGTTTGAGGTAATTGAAAAGCTGCGCAGCGAGGGGCACACCGTTATTTTTATCAGCCACAAACTAAACGAAATTATGCGCGTGTGTGACCGTTGCACAATACTGCGCCTTGGCCATGTAGAAGCCACCGTAGACACCAAGGATATTAAAGACCGCACCGAGCTTGCCTCGTTGATGGTAGGCCGCAGTGTAGACCTTCACATTCAAAAATCACCCTGCAATCCCGGCAAAGAGGTATTGGTGGTTAAAGACCTGTGCTGCGAAAACGACCTACACCTGCCCGCGGTTAAAAACATGACCTTTACTGTGCACAGCGGCGAAATATTGGGTGTTTGCGGGGTAGACGGCAACGGCCAATCGGAACTGATACAGTGCATTACCGGCCTGCGGGCCCCCACCACCGGCCATGTTTATATTAAGGGAGAGGACACCACCTACCTTGGCGCGCGCCATATTTTGGATAAAGGCGTTGGGCACATACCCGAGGACCGCATGAAGTTTGGCATGATGGGCAATATGTCTGTAGAAGAAAACATGGTGCTGGTAAGCTATGGCAAAAAGCCGTTTTCTTTACGCGGCTGGCTTGCCAAAAAGTTTATTCGCAAACACAGCACCGAGGTTTGTGATAACTTTAATGTAAAAACCCCCAGTGTTGTGCAGGAAGCACGCAACCTTTCGGGAGGCAACCAGCAAAAAATGGTGGTTGGGCGTGAGCTTGACCGTAACCCAGATTTTTTGATAGCGGTGCATCCTTCCCGCGGGTTAGACATTGGCGCTACCAAGTACATCCAAAACCAGATACTGGAGCAGAGAGACTCGGGCGCGGCGGTTTTATTTGTTTCTACCGAGCTGGACGAGCTTTTGGAAATGTCGGACCGTATTATTGTTGTGTTTGACGGCAAAATAATGGGCACCCTTAAACAAGAGGATGCCACCCGCGAAATTTTGGGCTCTTTGATGGCTGGTATTTGTGATATTGCCGTGCCCGTAACCGGCGTTACCACCAGTTATCTTTAATTACAATTTTTAACCTACCTCCCATAAAACCCGCAGGTGCTTTGTGCCTGCGGGTTTACTTTTTAACACTCTGGTTTTTGCTGTTAGGGGCATAGTAAAATAAGCTTACACATATTTTAGCCTTGCCTTATTTAAGTTGATTTGCCGCAATAAGCAGCCCTGTGTTTATATTGTTGAAATGCAACGCCTGTAAATTGTACAATGAGTAAGCAATTGTTTGCACTTTTACCCATCCAAGGAGAACCTGATTTGATAAGAAAAAGCACCGCAAAACAGATTTACCCCACCTGATGCCCATATGGTTACAAACCAATATTGCCGCACACAGCTTTATTGCCAAAGAGTATTGGCATAAAAATTATAGCCTTGTAGAGGGTATGCTGCCCAAAGCCGATATGTATGTATTTGAAGAAGATGGCACCATACTGGGCTTTATTGGCATTATGGATAGCAGCTATATTGCGGGGTTGTTTGTACTGCCGCAGCACCAGGCAAAGCAAATAGGAAGCCGCCTTTTGCGGCATTGTATGAGCATTTACCCACATTTAGAACTGGATGTATATACAAAAAACACAAAGGCCCTAGCCTTTTACCAAAAAAACAGTTTTGTTGTTACACAAGAAAAAACAGATGGCAACACAAACCAGCCAGAATACCATATGACATGGAGCCGTGGGGCAGAATAGTCTTATTCGTTACTCCCCTTTGCTTGCCAAATACGGTATACGCTATATAATTAAAACCATATTTACTACAAAAGGAGCCTGTTATGGAAAGAATCCCCAGCTTTTCGGTAGATCATACCAACCTGCAAAAAGGCATGTATATTTCTCGTATAGACGCACCCGATATTATCACCTACGACCTGCGCATGAAACGCCCCAATAAGGGCGATTACCTATCCACAGGGGGCATGCACACACTAGAGCATATATTTGCCACCTACGCGCGCAACGGCGCTTATAAAGACAGTGTTATTTATGTTGGCCCCATGGGCTGCCGCACCGGCTTTTACCTAATTACCCGCGGGCTGCCCCATACCGACGCCATCCGCCTTGTGCAGGAGGCCATGGATTTTGTAGCCACCTTTGAGGGGGATATTCCCGGTGCCAGCGCACCGGAGTGTGGCAACTATGCAGACCAAAACCTGCCCGAGGCACGCGCTGTTGCTGCCGACATGGCATTGGTTTTACAGGGCTGGACAGAGGACGCCCTTGCCTACTAAGCGTATTTATTAACACAAAAAGGGCCTGTGCTTAAAAAGCACAGGCCTTTTATTTATGCAATGTAAAAGCAACTATGATGAGCAAGAACCGCAAAAATACATTCTTTTTATAATACACTGGCAATACATATTGCTATAATGCCAGATGCTTTTTGAGTTGCTTTGCACTGTCTTAATTTTTGTGGTGGTTTTTTGCGCTAACATGCCTGTATAAAGTCTGTAAACAGGCTTGCCTGTGCGGCATCTGCTGTATACATGCTTTCTGGGTGCCACTGATATGCCCGCACATATCGCTGCCCCGGCATATAGGCTGCCTCTACCAGCATGCCCGGCGCGTATGCCATTGCCTGCAAACGATCTGCCAGCCCCCTTACCCCCTGATGATGGCAACTGTTTACCTGTATAACCTCTTTTTGCAGCAGTGTATGCAAGGGTGTACCTTCCACCACCTGTACCGGATGCTGGGGTAAGTTATACGGCTTTGGCTGCTGGTGATTTACATCGCTGTTTTTATAAAACTGCGTTGCAAGGTCTTGGTACAGGCTGCCCCCAAGCGCCACATTTATAAACTGTAGCCCACGGCAAATACCCATAACGGCTCTGTTTTTTTCCAGCGCCAATTGCAGCAGTTCTCGTTCCATAACATCCCGTACACTGCAAGGTTTGCCGCACAGCGGCACGGGTTCTTCTCCATACAGGCCCGGCCATACATCCTGCCCGCCGGTAAACAAAAAGCCCTGGCAGGTGTTTGCAAACTGCCGCAAATCTGCCCTTGTTGTGTGCATTGGCAAAATAACCGGCAGGCCACCTGCCGCCACCACTGCATCCATATACCCCGGCAGCATCCATATACTGTTTTTTTCTTCATCATACAATGGTACAACACCTACAACCGGCTTCATTGCTGCGTCACCTCTTTTGGTTTTATGCACATAAAAAGCGCGCCACGGTGTAACCCGTTGCGCGCCTCTTTGCGACCTTTCTAGTAGTATACTCATTTTGCCCTTTGCCGTCAAACAGTAGTTCGTTGTTTTTTTAGAAACAAAAAATTTACATTATAAAATCATTTTTTGGTATTGCAAATTATACAATAATAGTATAATATAATGCATGTGAAGTTTTTCACACAGTTTTGACGGGTTATAAAAAATAAAACAACACAAAAGAAGGGGCCTTTTATCATGAGCAAAATTATCCTGATAGGCGCAAACCACGCCGGCACCGCAGCCGCAAACACCATTTTAGACAACTACCCCGGCAGTGAACTTACCATTTTTGACCGCAACACCAATATCAGCTATCTTGGCTGTGGCACCGCCCTATGGATTGGGCGGCAAATAGAAGACCCCAACGGCCTGTTTTACTGCTCTAAAGATGTTTTTGAGAAAAAGAGCGCCAAGGTATATATGGAAACCGAAGTAAACAACATTGACTATGCCGCCAAAAAGGTATATGCCACCGCCAAAGACGGCAGCCAGATTGTTGCCGATTACGATAAACTGATACTTGCCACCGGCTCTTTGCCCATTACGCCCAAAATTGAGGGCATTAGCCTTAAAAATGTAGAGTACGTAAAGCTTTTTCAGGATGGGCAGCAGATTAACGCCCTACTGGACGACCCCTCTGTGCAAAACGTATCGGTAGTAGGTGCCGGTTACATTGGGGTAGAGCTGGCCGAAGCCGTAGTGCGCCGCGGCAAAACAGCCCGCTTGTTTGAGGCTGCCGATACCTGCCTTTCGGGTTATTACGACCCCTGGTTTACCGAAGACATGGATGCCCTGCTGAAAGATAAAGGCATAGAGCTGCATTTTGGCGAAAAGGTGCAGGCATTAAAGGGCAGCGATAAGGTAAAGGCCATTGCAACCGATAAGGGCGAGTACGCTACCGACCTTGTTGTTTTGGCCATTGGCTTTAAGCCCAACGCAGCGCTTGCAGGCGGCCAGTTGGAACTGTTTGACAACGGCGCCATTAAGGTAAACCTAAACCAGCAAACCAGCCTGCCCGACGTATACGCCGTGGGAGACTGTGCCACTGTTTACAGCAACGCACTGCAAAGCAGCAGCTATATTTCCCTTGCCACCAACGCCGTACGCAGCGGCATTGTAGCCGGTCACAACGTATGCGGCACCGGCCTGCAATCGATTGGTGTGCAGGGCTCTAACGGTATATGCATTTTCGATTACAAAATGGTATCTACCGGGCTTAACATTGCCGCTGCCCAAAAAGCCGGCTTTGATGTAGCATATACCGATTACGAAGACCTGCAAAAACCTGCTTTTGTTACCCATGGTGACAACTACAAGGTTAAGCTGCGCATTGTGTACGATAAAACCACAAGACGTGTGTTGGGCGCACAAATGGCTTCTTTCCAGGATATTTCTATGGGCATCCACATGTTCTCTCTTGCCATAGAAGAGGGCGTTACCATTGATAAGCTAAAGCTGGTAGATATCTTCTTTTTACCCCACTTTAACCAGCCCTACAACTACATTACCATGGCCGCATTAAGCGCCCAGTAAAAATTTACGCAGCCAATTTGTATATATAGCACTATTGAAAAAGCCGCAGGTTTAAAAACCTGCGGCTTTTTTATTTTATTTATCGGCTAGGTTTCCTCCGGTGCTGGAAATAAAGGTGATTCTTTAAAAATAAATGATGTAAAAATATATTTATTGGTTTAAGCCAACAAAAATCCACTCTTTCCCTGCTCCGCTCATCATTTTATGCAATGGTATTTTTACTGGTTTTTTTCTTGCAGTTTTTGGTTTATTTTTTGGATGCGCTTTTTCCAGTACAAAAACATAAACATCCATATAAGGGCATATATTACTGCAAAAATGGCAAAGTACACCACAACGCCCCACACCGTATGGCTTACCCACTGTGCAAACCAAGCTATAGGCAACATAGTAAGGGTAAGCATTATAAAATGCACGGTTGTTTGTTTTAAAATGCTCCATTCATCGTTTTCCCATATGGCAGAGCCGGCGCTACTTACCGCGCCAAGCAGGCCGCATAGCAAATATTGAACGATAACGGCCCCAATTTCACTGCCTACCTGCTGCACCAGGCCGGGTACAGCGGCAGAATAATGGCCGTCAGCCCACCCCAAAGAGATTAGTATGGTAATTGTATACCCAATGGTTACCCCTAAAGGAAAGCCCAGTAAAGCCCTTTGCACCACTTTTTTTGTCATTGTAATACTCCTTTTTATATACCCAACATTTTTTTAATTTTGGGCACAAACCTGCGGGAAGCATAGGTGCTTACCCCGCCCTTTAGCCTAATACAAATGGTTCCGCTTAGGCTTATATCCATGTTTAATACCATTTTAAGGTTGATAATTTCGGAATTGGAGATACGAACAAACACGGCGGCATCCAGTTTTTCTTCGGCCTCATACAGGCGCATTTTTATCTGGTACAGTTCGGCCTCGGTTTGCACATATACCTTTTGCCCCTCGGCATATATCCTTACAATGCTTTCTGGCACAAGCAGCTCTACCATTTCTTCTTTAAAGCCCGCCAGCACCTGCGGCGCCTGAAGCTCCGACAATTTTTGCAGTATCTCGGTAACCTCCGGCGTAATGGCTTTGGCCACCACCACAATATGCGGCTGGGTACAGGCTGGGTCTATTTTAAGGTCTATCTTCATTGCTCCACCCCCTTTGCTTCGCTACAAATGCAGTATACGGTATTTGCCCCGGTGTTGCTATTGTTTTTACACAGATGGTGGTTTTAGCCCTATAAACGGCATAAAAAAAGCAGCCCTTACAGGCTGCCTTTGTAAAATACAGTTTTTAAGAAGCTTTTTGGGTGGATTCTTCTTTTTTGGCATCCTTAGGGATGCTGTTTTTGTAGCTGATAAACTGGGGGATGTACATAAGCCCTGCCCCCAAAGCGCACGCCACCGAAAGGGTTAGCAATGTAAGCGTTACAACCTGCGGCATACCGGGGAAGAAAAGGATTAAAATCATGGTGCCGTAAAACATAAAGGTTGCCAGTTTGCCAAACCAGCGGGCCCCCTCTAACTGTACGCCTTTTTTTAGCAGGTAGCCGCCCAGCAGCAGCATTACAAAATCCTTTACCAAAAATATAACAAAAAACGGCCAGTAGGCATACAGCTTAATTAGCATAGTAACCGAAATAGCGGCCTGGGTAAGTTTATCTGCAATGGGGTCCAGCACCTTGCCAAGGTCACTTACCCAATGAAAAGAACGTGCCAAAAGCCCATCCAACAAATCGGTAAGGCCAGAGAAAACCAGCAGTACCCCGGCCACAAACAAATCCCCTTCCAGCATTTTCCAAATAAAAAACGGGATGATGACAATGCGCAGGCTGGTAAGAATATTGGGGATGTGTTTTATTGGGTTTCTCCTTACGAGGTTATATAATCGCAAATGGCAAAAAAATTTTGCCCGCAGTATACAAACGCCTGGCTGTATTTATAAAGCCTTTTAAATATACTGCATGCGTATGCGGCATTCGTTATGAGAAGGGCGGTACCCTTCCCTGCACTTTTACTTAATTTTATGCGTTGCTGTCTTTTTATTATGAACGATTTTTAATTTGTTTTCAAGCGATTTTTGTTTACAGATGCTTACAGTATCAGCAAATGTTGTAGTTTAAGTAGCGTTTTGATTGTTGTTTGCACAAAACAGTGGGCAGTACTGCATAAAACGCGCAAAAAGCTTTGGCAAAGAGGCCAAATACGTTTTGCGCGTTTTTGTTTACATATGCAATCTGCCGGTTATATTCCCCTACAGTCAAAATAAGGTTTTGTTTTTTATTATTTTACGCCCCGCTTTGCACAGTGGCAAACTACAAAACCCAAACTACGGGGCAGTATATACTACCAGTTTTCGTTTTTTAAGGTTTCTGCAATGTTCAGCTTTTTAATTTTACGGCGGGCGTACAGTACCGATGACCCCACTATAACAAAAACCCCCGCCACCGCTATGGCATAGCTTACCCAAGGCAAGCTGAAAGAAAACGCAAACCCACGCTGAAGGGTACCGTACAATAGCCAGCTAAGCAAAACACTAATGGGCACACCCCACAATAAAGCCTTTACACCGTAAAACAGTGTTTCGCAGTCTAGCATTTTATTAAATCCTTTTGGGGTTAGCCCTGCACTGCGCAGCATAGCAAACTCCCGCGTGCGCAGGGCAATGCCTGTAGATACCGTGTTAAAAATATTGGCGGTGCACACCAAAGATATAAGCGCCACAAACCCATAGGCAAACACACGCAGTATAAGCATAGCCATATTATTGCGCTGTGCATTTTGCTGCACATTAAAATTATACGCATATATTTCTTCGTCTACGGCCATATCTTGCAGTTGTGTATACAACTGGCTTGCATCATCGCTTTTAAAGTAAAACTCTATGCCGTTATCAAGATGAAACGCATCCCCTTCTGTGGCCTGCTGCCCGCTTTGCAGTAGGCCGGGCAGATCTGACTGGCGTACAATAAGGGTAAGCCACCCTGCGGGGTATGTACTGCTTTGCAAAAATACGGGTTCTTTTTCGGTTATTGCTGCTATTTGCAGTGTTTGACTTTTCGTTTTGTTTTGGGTTGCATCGTAGGTATATACCTCAATGGTATCTCCCTTGGCTATTTTTACCGAATAATCTTTTTGCCAGCCGCCGTTTTGGGTGCGCACCGAGCGGCCTGTTAGGGCAATTACACCGGCCTCTCCCGTTTTGGGGGCGGCAATACCCGCATCTTGGCTGTACTGCGCAAAGGTATCATCATCCACTATTTGCAGGTTTATATGCGTGGCATAGGTTCCGTCAGGATTTTTCATTTCATCATCGTGTGCTGTTATATCTTCCGGTGGCATATCGGCAAAAAAGCCATTTAGCGCAGCCGACATATACACCCGGCCCGCATTTGGCAAAAGGCGCACCTTTGTAGAGTATTCTTCTCCTTTTTGCCAAAACTGGTTTGCCGGCAGGGTATCGTAATTGCTAAGGGAAGAATACACATTGTAGTCTTGCCCGCCACGGGCAAGGCCAAGCCCCTGCTGAATGTACTGAATGGCCGCCGATGCGGTTAAAAACAAAACCACACTGATAACAAGGCTAGAAAGAATAGCAATGTAGCGTTTGCGGCTGCGCTTAGAGTTTTTAATCCCAAGCTCTGCCTCAAACCCAAACAGCCTGCGCATAATATTAGATACTTTTATAGGCCGTGCAATCTTATCGCCCTCGCTGCCACGCATGGCTTCTACCGGCGCAATTTTTGCCGCCCGGCTGGCGGGTTTGCGTGCTGCAAGCAGCAATATGCCCGCGCTAAATAAAACGGTAAACAGTATGCTCCACAGGGGCACCACCATGGTAAGCGCAACCTCGTCTCCCCCGCCAAACAAATTTTCCATTGGGGTGCGCAGCAGCCAAAGGGTAATGCCAATGCCTGCAAGCCCCCCCGCAATGCCCGCCGGGATAGAAAAAAGGCCAATGACCAGCGCCTCAAAAAAAACACTGCTGCGTTTTTGCCTGCGCGTTGCCCCCACGCCTGCCAGCATGCCCAGCATACGCACCCTCTCTGATAAAGAGATGGAAAAAGCGTTGCGAATAAGGCTTACGCTGCCCACCAACACAATAAGCAGCAAAAGCACCACAAAGGGCAAAATAGAGGATAACACCTGTAAATTGGCCACCGCCCCGCTGTAAGCCATTAAATCGGTATTCAATCGTATATTGGGCTGGTAGCCGGGCTCTTGTTTATACAGCTCTATCAGTTCATCTTTTAGCCTGTCACTTTCTTCAAATGTCCACTGCCCCGCCTTTTGCAGGGTAAGGTAGGCGGAAAGGGTAAATTCTCCTTGTTTTGCCTCGCTTGCATCAAATACCGACAATGCCGTATATGTGTTTTGGTACCCACCCTCTATCCAATAGGGCATTTTTGCAAAACCTGCTATGGTATAGGTTTGCTGCTTGGCATTTTGCAGTTCAATCTCTTCTAATGTAAAACCGCGCGTTAGGGGTATTTTGTGTGTTATTCCCTCTTCGTCTTCATACTCCATAAAAGCAGCGCCCGCGGTAAGGCTTATGGTATCTCCCGGCTGCCAGTTAAGGCCGGTATATTCTTTAAAATCATCGCTTAGCAGCAGCTCTCCGGGGTTTTGGGGCAGGCTGCCCTCGGTAACCTCCAGTTGCAAATTTTGCAGCCCGGCGCCGTCATATTCTGCCAATGCCAGCATTTTACGGGTTTTGTCGTTTTGCGGCGGCAGTTGTATAAAGGTACCCTCGCGGGATACATCCATGGTTTTTAATTTGTTTGCCTCTTGCAGAACCGGCAGTGCGCGGGGGTCTATATAAGAATAGGCCATATGCCAACTGCCGTTGTAATTGGCCGATGTTTTGGCTCCATAGTTTAGGTAAGTGGCGGTAAGCACGCTTAAGGCCGTAATCATGGCAACCGCCACAGCAGTGCCCAGTATGGTAATAATGGTGCGTTTTTTGTTCTTTTTAAGATTTGTAAGGGTTACCTTATGCATTATGTTCATGACCTAATCACCTCATCGCGCACAGTGCATCCGTCCTCCAGCGCAATAATGCGGTTGGCAGACAGCGCAATTGCCTCGTCGTGGGTAATCATGATAAGGGTTTGGTTACACTCTTGATGAAAGTGCCGCAAAAGGGCCAGTATCTCGGCGCTGGATTTAGAATCTAGGTTGCCGGTGGGTTCGTCTGCCAGCACAATGGCGGGCGAGGGCAGCAAAGCCCGCCCGATGCCCACCTTTTGCTGCTGCCCGCCCGAAAGCTGGCTGGGCAGGTGCTGCATGCGGTTTTGCAGCCCAAGGGTTTGGGCCATGCTTTCAAGCTCTTGCTGCTGCACCGTGCGGCCATCTAACAGCAGGGGTAGGCAGAGGTTTTCTTGCGCTGTAAGCACCGGCAAAAGGTTGTAAAACTGGTATACCAGCCCTATTTGCCTGCGCCTAAAAATAGAAAGTTCGTCTTCTTTTAAAGAGTAAATGTCCGTGTCATCTATATACACCTTGCCACTGGTGGGCAAATCTACCCCCCCATCATATGCATCAGGGTAGATTTGCCGCTGCCGGATGGCCCCACCACCGCAATAAACTCTCCCTGCTGTACCGAAAAGGACACATCGCGCAGGGCGTCTACCTGGGTGCTGCCCTGCCCATATTGTTTGCTTAGGTTTTCTACTCTTACTATTTCCATCATTTCACATCCTGTATTTTTTAATGCGCCTATACATATATTATTTACAGCCAGTGTAGCATATTTTTGTTACACCACGGTGACACGCCGGGTGACACTTTTGTAACCTTGCCTTTATGCGGCTACTTTGCCCCAAAAAACAGGTTAAATATTGGTAAAGGCATATTTTACCCATGTTTAGCCATGGCTTTACACAAAGCAGATAGTGGGCTTTACATTTGTTTTATACAATGTTGGCATACCAAACAAATATTTTAGGAGGAAGCTATGAAAAGCTTACAAAAAGTAAAGCTGCTGGCTGCCGGCCTTGCCGCCATGCTGCTGCTTACAGCCTGTGGCGGTACCGCCAATGCCAACGCCAACCTAGACCTAAACGCACTAAGCGTGGAAGAATTGGTTGCCAAAGCCAAAGAAGACGGCGAAATAAACAGCGTGGGCATGCCCGACAGCTGGGCAAACTGGGGCCAAACCTGGACAGAAATTACCGAAACCTACGGCATTAAACACAGCGACACCGATATGTCTAGCGCCGAAGAACTTGCCCTGTTTGAGAGCGAGAAAAATAACGCCACCAAAGACATTGGGGATGTAGGCCAGGCCTTTGGCCCCATTGCCGTAGAGCAGGGCCTTGCACTGCCTTATAAAACCAGCTACTGGGACAGCATACCCGACTGGGCCAAAGATGATGAAGGCAACTGGATTATTGCCTACTACGGCACCATGAGCATTATTTGCAATGCAGACATGGTAGATACCGTACCCAAAAGCTTTGACGATATTTTAAAGGGAGACTATAAAGTATCGGTTGGCGATGTTACCAAAGCAAACCAAGCGCAAAACGCCGTATTGGCCGCCGCCATTGCTTACGGCGGAAGCGAAAGCAACATACAGCCGGGGCTGGATTACTTTAAACAACTGGCTGAAGCAGGCCGCCTTGACCTTGGAGAATTAACCCTTGCCCGTATGGAAAAAGGCGAAATTGCAGTGGCATTTTTGTGGGATTACAACGCACTGAACTACCGCGACCAGTTTGCAGCCGCAAACCCCAACGCAAACTTTGAGGTTAACATTCCGTCGGAGGCATCTATCCAAAGCGGATACACCACCATCATTAACAAATACAGCACCCGCCCCTATGCCGCCGCCCTTGCCCGCGAGTACATTTTAAGCGATGCCGGACAGATTAACCTTGCCCGCGGCTACGCAAAGCCCGTGCGCGACGTTGAACTGCCCCAAGATGTGCAGGATATTTTGCTGGACGACGCCCAGTACACCAATGCCCGCCTGATTAGTGACCAAAGCGCCTGGGACGAAACCACCAAAACCCTTGGCGAATTGTGGCAGCAAGAGGTTTTGGCCTACGCAAAATAAGCGGCGCATAACAACAGCTGGCGCGGCAGGCAGCACCCCATATGCTTTTTGCCCGGCAGATTAAATATAGTGCGGCATACAAATCAGCGTGGTTTTACATCACGCTGATTTTACTTGAAAATACAGACATACAACACCTGCAAAGGGGCGCCGCCTTTTATGGTACCCCTGCGGTATAGGAGATTACTATGAGTAAAACCGTTTTGGTTATACTGGACGGCTGCGGCTACGCCCTTGCCAAAGAAAACTGTGGTTTTTTAGAGCATATGGCAGAGTGCGGGCAGGCCGCAAAGTACAAAGTAAACAGCGAGCTGCCCAGCATGAGCCGCCCCCTATACGCCACCCTGCTTAGCGGGCTGCCGGTACACCGCCACGGCATTGTAAATAATATGGTAACCTGCCCCTTACAGGCGCAAAATATATTTAGCCTTTGCCAAAACGCAGGGCTTACCACCGCCGCGGCGGCCTACCACTGGATGTGCGAACTGTTTGTGCGCACCCCCTTTGCCCCGGTGCAGGACCGTTTTATTTTAAACAGTGATGCCGCCATACAAAACGGCATATATTATTTTGAGGATGATTACCCCGACAGCCATCTGTTTGCCGATGCCCTGTTTTTAACCGAATACTGCAAGCCCGATTTTTTGCTGGTGCACAGCATGAACATAGATGACCAAGGGCATAAGCACTGCGGCGGCAGTAGGCAGCAGGCGGCAGCCGCCCTAAAAGCGGATGTTATTTTATCTTCGGCCATTCCGCACTGGCAGCAGCAGGGCTACAACATTGTGGTAACGGCAGACCACGGCATGAACGAAAACGGCCTGCACGGCGGCAACAGCCCCTTGCAGCGTGAGGTACCGCTGTACCTGTTTGGCAGCGGCATTGCCCTGCTTGGTCGTAAAGACCCGGCTATTAGCCAGTTGGCAATAGCCCCCCTGCTGTGCAGGCTGCTGGGCATTTTGCCCGCCCCCGATATGCAGACCTTTGAGGAGTTGGAGGTTGATTTTTTTGACAAAGCTTAAAAGCCGTACTTATCTGCTGGCACTGCTGCCCTTTGTGTTTATTGTACTTGTGTTTGAGCTTGTGCCCCTTGCCACAGTGGTACTGCGCAGCTTTTTCCCCACCGGAGAAATTGGCTTTACGCTGGAGCATTTTGCAAGCATTTTTACCAAAAAGCTGTACCGAGACGCCGTTATTAACAGTGTATTATTGGCGCTTGCCAGCGCCTTAATAGGCATTGTGGCAGCCTTTTTTGGTGCAAAGGCCGCTTATCATTCCTCGGGGCGGGCGCGCAGCTTTTTTATGAGCATATTAAACATGACAAGCAACTTTGCGGGCATTCCGCTTGCCTTTTCGTACATCATCTTACTGGGCAGTACCGGTGTACTGGTGCTGCTGGGCAAAAGCTGGGGCATACAGGCGCTGGCCGGGTACAATGTATATTCTTTTAGCGGGTTGCTGCTTACCTATATTTATTTTCAAATTCCGCTTGCCACCATTTTGCTCATCCCCGCTTTTGACGCCCTGCATAAAGAATGGCGCGAATCGGTAAATTTATTGGGTGGAGGCAGCTACACCTATTGGGTGCGGGTGGGTATACCCGTACTGCTGCCCAGCCTGCTTGGCACATTAAGCATTTTGTTTAGCAATGCCATTGCCGCCTATGCCACCGCCTACGCCCTTTTGGGGGGTAATTACTCGCTGCTGCCCATACGTATATCAGAGCAATTTGCAGGCGATGTGGTACAGCACAAAGAGTTTGGCAGCGCCCTTGCTGTGATGTTAATGCTGCTAATGGTATTGGCAACCACCCTTAACAACCATCTGCTAAAAAAAAGCAGCGCTAAGGAGGGCGGCAATGGATAAGCATAAAAAGAAGAACGGCTCTTTGGTGGTTATTGTTTTGTTTTGCGTTTATCTGCTTTTGCCGTTGTTTCTCACCTTTTTATACTCGGTATTTACCCAGTGGACAAGCCTTGTGCCGCAGGGGTTTACCTTGCAGTTTTACGTGCAGCTTTTTACCAGTGAAGGTTTTTTGCTGCCCCTTTTGCGCACTGTTATTATTAGCATTGTGCCGGTGGTGCTTTGCACCATAGCCATGCTTATGGCTATGTATGTGGTTGTGGTATACCACCCCCGATGGGAAAAGTATGTGCAAATTGCCTGCACCATCCCCTATGCTTTGCAGGGCATTATACTTGCCATTAGCGTGGTATCGCTTTACTCGGGCATGCCGCTGCCTTTTTCTAACCGCATATTAATGCTTACCGGCACCTACTGCGTGCTGGTGCTGCCCTACATATACCGCGGCATACGCAACAGCCTAAACACCATAAACGCATTGCAGCTAATACAGGCCGCCCAGCTATTGGGGGCAGGCAAGCTACAAGCCTACCTTAGGGTGGTGGTACCCAATATACGCAGCGGCATTACGGTATCTGCCATGCTGGGTATGGCCATTTTGTTTGGAGATTTTGTGGTGGTAAATATTATTGGCGGCAGCTACTACGAAACCGCGCAAATGCACCTGTACAAAATTATGTTCCGCTCGGGGCAACTTTCTAGCGCGGTAATTGTGGTGTTGTTTGCCGTAACGCTGATAATATCGGGCAGCGTATTTTTTAAAAGAAAGGGCAAAAAATAATGGCCTATATTGAATTTGAAAAGATACAAAAAAACTTTGGCAGCAACGCCGTATTGCAGGGCATTGATTTAAGCGTGCAAAAGGGCGATATGGTTACCCTGCTGGGGCCTTCGGGCTGCGGCTAAAGCACCCTGCTGCGCTGCCTTGCGGGGCTGGAAGAAGTAAGCGGCGGGCGCATTTTGCTGGACGGCGAAGACATTACCCACAAAAGCCCTAAAGAGCGCAAGATTGGCATGGTGTTTCAGCAGTACAGCCTATTCCCTAACATGAGCGTATTTAACAACATTGCCTTTGGCCTTAGCTTGCAAAAGCGCCCCGCTGCCGAGGTACGGATGCTGGTAGAGGATGCCATACACATGGTGGAGCTAAACGGCAAAGAAAACGAGTACCCGCGCCATCGTTCGGGCGGGCAGCAGCAAAGGGTGGCCCTTGCCCGCAGCCTTGTTATGCGACCCAAGGTACTGCTTTTGGACGAGCCACTGTCTGCCATAGATGCAAAGCTGCGCAAAAACTTGCAGCTGCGCATTAAAGAAATACAGCGCGAGCTTGGCATTACCTGCATATTTGTTACCCACGACCAAGACGAAGCGCTGATTATGAGCGATGTAATACACCTGTTTAACGAGGGGCATATAGAGCAAAGCGGTGCCCCCATAGAGCTGTACACCAGCCCCAAAACCCGCTTTGCGGCAGAGTTTATTGGCAACTACAACCTTTTAGAAAAAGATTGTTTTGCCGCTATGGTAAAAAACAGCAGCCTTACTACCGCCATTGCTATACGCCCCGAGGCCATTGATGTGGTAACACAGCCACTGCACGAAGAAGAGGGCTATTACATACTACCCGCCACAGTGCAGCACTACATACCCCACGGCAATGTACTGCGCTACACAGTGCTGGTAGAGGGCGTAAAGCTGCACGCCGATGTTTTGTTTAGAAGTTTTAAATTATTTGAGCCGGGTCAAAATGTATTTTTGGTGCTGGAAAAGCGCAATTGCCTGCCCATATCCCATTAAACAAGCGTCTTTACTCCCCTGATCTCCTTTTCAAAATATCGTTAATATGTTATAAAGTTAATTGGGCCAAAAATAACCCTGCGTTTGGCAAGCCCTATTTGCCTGCACCAATGCGGTGTAAATGCTTTTCACAGTGGTAAAACAGCCCTATGGATGGCTTTATACATACACTGGCATGCTTATAAAATGCCGGGTTGTTTTAAGCCAAACACAACGATAACACTTGAAACTGGGGGATATTGCAATGAAGCTACGCAGCTCTGGCATTATAGCGCTTATTATTGTTTTGCTTTTACTTATGAACGGATTGTCGACCTCATATACAAATACACCGCCCAAACCTAAACCCGACCCAGACCCAATCCCGCCGGTAATTGAGCAGGGGTATAATATTGGCACGCCCGGTGTATCTGCAACCGACTCGGAAGCGCTTGGCTGGGGGCCCAGCAAGATGCCCGCCGTTGTTTCTGTTCTTTCTGCCGATCAGCTTTCACCTGCTGGCATTCAGTTTATTAACCACGGAGCCGCCACCTTTGCCCCGCAGGAGATAAATATTTGGAAAGTATACCCAGACGGCAGTAAAACCTCCGAAGTGGACGTAATGGACGGTCGTACCTCTATGCTTATATTTATGACCTACCTTAGCTCTACCGACCCTGCGGACATAGACCCCGAGGAAGGAAAAAGCGAAACCGAGGCAGGCATTGGCACCGGCAGCACATTGTCTGACTTACTGGCGGCTTACGGAAATGCCACCGGCTGCGACATTACCCAGATTGACGGTACCAGCTACAAACAGGTAACCCTGGCACAATACCTTACCAGCCCCGATAGTGACCTGAACGATTTTGCCATACTGCTGTATGTGGGCGACATTGACGGAAAGGCCATTGCAGACCCCAACGTTACGGCAAACCTTGTTGCCATGAACGAGGATGCCCCCGTTACCCTAACACTGCATAAAATGCTTATTTTGGTACAGGATGGCGAAGTGTTTTCTATTTATGTTTCGCGCCGGCAGTACGGGCCGGATGCGGACTGAATTAATTATGCAAAACCCGGTACAGGCTTTACCTGTACCGGGTTTACTTTTATTTATGATTTATTGGAGGCATTTGAGGGGCTTTGTTTAAAAATGCGTATAACGTAGCAAAAGCACTGCGAGTGAAACTTTTGCTACCCATCCTTTGCCCAACTGCCTACCCGCACAAGATTTGAGATTTAAAAAACCGCTCTATAAAAAGGGTTTGGCGGTATATATCCTCTTCGGTATAAAAGGAATCCTCAGGGGCAAGCACCCATATTTCTTTGCCGTTTTCGCGCCGTATTATGCCTTTTACTACCCCTTTAAAACTTTCTACCGGGATGGTTACACCTAATAGGTACGCCTCTTGTTCTTCGTTTTGGGCAGTAAAAAAGCTCGGCACATACCCATAATTTACCGGGTAGGGCATATCTGCATAATCCGGGTGTATTTTACCCAGCTGGCGGTTTATTTTTACGGTAACGTGCTTGCCAATACTGCTTGACATCATACTATCCTACCTTTGTAAATGTATTTGGCAAAGCCCCCGCAAGAGCGGCATTACAGCATATAAATGTACTGCTTTATAAAACGATTGCACAGCAAGTTCGACTTCACTTTGGCTGCCACATTATTTTGCCCTTGTGTGCAGGCAAATGGTAAAGCACGCCCCCTTTGGGGGTGCATTTTGCGCCGTAAGCTGCGCGCCCTGCGCCATTAGTATCGATTTTGCCAGCGCCAGCCCAATGCCCACACCCTCGCTTTGGGTATGTGCACTGCTGCCCCTGTAAAAGCGTTCAAACAGGCGGGGCAGATCTTCTTCGGCAAAGCCGGGACCTTCATCCTGTATTTGCAGGCTGGTATGCAGGGGTGTTTGGCGGCAGTTTACATACACCGTTTTGCCGGGCGGGGTGTGTTCTACCGCATTTTTTAAAAGGTTGCATACAGCTTCGGCCGTCCATTCGGCATCGCCCACCCACACAAGGCTGCGGGGGCACTCTACCTGTATGGCTACGCCACGCTGCTCTGCCAGCGGCAGTATGGGCTGGGCCGCGCGGCTTATAACCGTGTGCAGCACCAATTGCTTTTTTTGGAAGGGCACCACGCCCGCATCTAAGCGAGAAAGGCGCAAAAGAGAATCCACCAGCCAGCGCAGGCGCTCGAGCTGGGTTTCGATACGGTGCACAAAGTTTTTGCGTTTTTCTTCCGGCAGGGCATCGCTTTGCAGCGCATCGCACATAACCAGCAGCCCGGTAAGGGGTGTTTTTATCTGGTGAGAAATATCCGAAAGCGCCACAGAAAGATGAGTTTTGTCCCGCCGCAATTGTTCTGACTGGCCCGCATAGGCCGAAAGCACCTTGTACAAATCGTTGCGCAGGATGCTAAGCTCTCCCTCGCGGTTGGTGCGCAGCGGCAGCACCGGCCCACCCTGTATGGCTGCATTTACCTGTGCGCTTAGCAGCAGTATTTGGCGGTAGCGCCACCGGGTAAACAGCAGCCCCCAAAGGCACAGCAGCGTACAAAATACCCCGCATACAATTGCCCCCGGCAAGCCTGCCGCAAGGCCGCCTGTCAGCGTGCCCGCCGCTGTAAGAGACAGTGCAACGGCACTGTACAGCAGTATTTCTTTATTGCGCATTGTTTACCTCCAGCCGGTACCCAAGACCGCGCACCGTAACAATGCTTACCGCCGGCGCGGCGCCTGCCAGTTTTTCTCTCAGGCGTTTAATGGCTACGCTAAGGGTATTATCGTTTACAAAAGTTTCGTCCGTATCCCAAATATTCTCCAGCAATTGCACCCTGCTAAAAAGCTGCCCCGGCCGCTGAGAGAGCACCACCAGCAGGCGGTACTCTATAGCCGAAAGGGCAAGCACCTCGCCGCCAAGGCGTACCTCGGCACGCTCCGGCAGCAGAGTTAGGGCACCCATGCGTATTTCGCCCAGCGCCTGCTGGGCAGTACGCCGCAGTATATTGTTGATGCGGCTAAGCAGCTCGCGCACCCTAAAGGGTTTTGTTATATAGTCCTGCGCGCCCATATCCAACCCCATTACCACATTGGCTTCGTCATCCCGCGCGGTTAAAAACACCGCCGGGGTTTTGCCTGTTTGTGCCGCATGCCTAAACACATCATACCCGCTGCCGTCGGGCAGCGAGATGTCGAGCAGCAGCAAATCGAACCCCAGCCCCTGCATACTGCCTATGGCAGCCGCACAAGTGGCGGCATGGGTTACAGTATGCCCCGCTTCCTGCAAGGTATACACCAGCCCCTCGGCAATGTCACGGTCGTCCTCTAACAGCAAAATACAAGCCACAGCGGTTTCCTCCCCGGCTTTTATGCTTATATTTTACCATGTTGCGCCATTCTCTGTCGTGACCAATTTGTCACGCAATTATTGCCAAACCATAAACAATTGTTATTATTGGCATTTTATAGCTGTATACTAAATTATATTTACAGTTTAAATGCTATGCTTTTATACGATTGGCATAGTAGCAAAAACCGTTGCAGCAGGGCTTATACGGCTGTAAAATACCGTTGGAATATGGCAGATTTACCTGCCTTATTTGCATTTTAGCCATAAGCGGCACATCTTGCATTGTGCCTTGCGCACTTGGCTTGCCGCATTATGCTGCCAATAAAATACGCGCCCCGGCAGCAGATGGCTGACAGGGCGCGTTTATTGAGTACTTTATTGGGTTTAGAAAGAGGTTTTTTCGTCCAGCCACACTTCTACTTGATCTATAGGCAGGCGAATTTGCTCCATACTATCCCTATCGCGGATGGTAACGCTTGCATCGGTTTCGGAGTCGAAATCGTAGGTGATGCAGAAAGGGGTACCAATTTCGTCTTGCCGGCGGTAACGCTTGCCGATAGAGCCGGTTTCGTCGTAATCTACCATAAAGCGCTTAGAAAGCTGGGTAAACAGCTTGTCGGCACCCTCGCCCAATTTTTTAGACAGGGGCAGAATGGCGGCCTTAAACGGAGCAAGGTACGGGTGCAGGCGCATTACCACACGCTTATCCTCTTTGCCATCGGCAGAAAGGTCTTCTTCATCGTATGCCTCTACCAGCAGGGCAAGCGCCACACGGTCTGCCCCAAGCGAGGGCTCTACCACATAGGGCACGTAATGCTCGTTGGTTTCGGGGTCAAAGTATTCCTGCGCTTTGCCAGAGTGGTCGTTGTGGCGACCCAAATCGTAATCGGTGCGGTCTGCAATGCCCCACAGCTCTCCCCAGCCAAATGGGAAGAGATACTCTATATCGGTGGTAGCCTTAGAGTAGAAAGACAGTTCATCCGCCTCGTGGTCGCGCAGGCGCATATTGTCCTCTTGAATACCAAGGTTAATCAGCCAGTTTTTGCAAAATTCTTTCCAGTAGGCAAACCATTCAAGGTCTGTATCCGGCTTGCAGAAAAATTCGCACTCCATCTGCTCAAACTCGCGGGTACGGAAAGTAAAGTTGCCGGGGGTGATTTCGTTGCGAAACGCCTTGCCCACCTGACATACGCCAAAGGGGATTTTGCGGCGGGTGGTGCGCTGAATGGCGCTAAAGTTTACAAAAATACCCTGTGCGGTTTCGGGGCGCAGGTAAACCTCGTTTT
The DNA here is from genome assembly GCA_047972265.1 of Oscillospiraceae bacterium. Lineage (GTDB taxonomy): Bacteria > Bacillota > Clostridia > Oscillospirales > Ruminococcaceae > JAAYCI01. Next base: position 24,517 of record JBKEAM010000010.1, read on the forward strand.
TAGCGTCCTCGGTAACGCCCATAAAGGTTTTAAACATCAGGTTAAACTTACGGATATCGGTAAAATCAATTTTGCCGCAGTTGGGGCAGGCAATGGCGTGATCTTTAATATAGGTTTGCATATCTTCAAAGGTCATGCCGTTGGGGTTGCCGCCCTGTGCTTCTATCAATTGGTCGGCTCTATAGCGGGTTTTGCAAGCACGGCAATCCATAAGCGGGTCCGAAAATCCGCCCACATGGCCGGTGGCTACCCAAACTTCGGGGTTCATTAAAATGGCACTGTCCAGCCCTACGTTGGTGGGGCTTTCTTGTACAAATTTTTTCCACCATGCTTTTTTAACGTTGTTTTTAAATTCTACGCCCAGCGGGCCGTAATCCCACGTATTGGCAAGGCCGCCGTAAATTTCGCTGCCAGGGAAAATAAAGCCCCTGTTGCGGCAAAGCGCTGTAATGGTATCCATTGTTTTTTGGCTGTTTTGCATGTATAGTCCTCCACCCAATGTTTGATAATCGTATACTATTGTACGGCGTGGCACTTGGCACTGTCAAGCCAAAAGGGCCGCCATGCCCGCTTTATTGCTTTTATAGGGCACTCCGGTAAAGTTTTGCGGCAAAAAATATGGTAAATTGCCTGTTTGCTTGTAAAAAAAGGGCCTTTTGCCAAATGGCAAAAGGTCTTTTAATTCTTACTCTCAGCGGCAAAACTTTTCGATATAAGCATCCAATGCGTTTTGGATGGTTTCGTACGCTGCCTCGGGGCCCTCTTCTTCGTCCACAAGGGTATCCTTGTTTTCAAGGTTTTTATACACTGTAAAAAAGTGGCGCATCTCGGTAAAAATATGAGCAGGCAGCTGCTTAATATCCTTGTAGGTATTGTATGTAGGATCCTCGAAGGGAATTGCAATAATTTTTTCGTCCCGCTTGCCCTGATCCATCATGGTAATCATACCAATGGGATAGCACCGCACCAAGCTAAGCGGTTTTAAAACCTCGCTACACAGCACCAATATATCCAGCGGGTCACCATCATCGGCATAGGTACGTGGGATAAAGCCATAGTTTGCAGGATAATGGGTAGAGGTGTACAGGATACGGTCTAAAATAATATTGCCTGTTTCTTTGTCTAGTTCGTACTTGTTTTTAGAGCCCTTTTCAATTTCGATTACCCCAATAAAATCCTTTGGAGTGATGCGGCTGGGGCTGATATCGTGCCAGATGTTAGACATTTGCTTCCTCCTGATTTGCGCTTTGCGAATATATGCATCCCCCGCGCCTTGTGTACACAGGGGCCTTGCACATGGAATGCTGCGGCACCGTGCCACGGTTATTCGTTGGCAGAAGTTTCGCTTTTTTCGACATCTGCCGTTTTAGGGGCGGCCTCTTTTTTGGCACCCTCGCCCGTTGCAGCCGTGCTTTTTTTAGCGGTTGCCGTTTTTTTGGCAGGTGCACGCTTTACGGGTGCCGCGGTTTTGGCGGTGTTTGTACGCGCGGCAGTGGGATTTTTAGGCTTTTTTGCTTTGGTGGTTTTGGCCAGATTCTCGGCTTCTACCTGCGCAAAAAGAGCGTCTATCTCATCTTCGATGTTTTCGGTTAGGGTTTCTGCCGTTTTATCTTCGGCTGCCTGCGGGGCTGGCTCTACTGCTTTTGCAGCGGGCTTTTGTACCGGCGGTGCCTCTTGTACAGGCTCTTGTTGTATAGGTTTAGCTTCCTCTGCCGGTTTTGTTTCTTCTGCCGGTTTTGTTTCTTCTGCCACTTTTTCTTCGGCTTTGGGCTGAGGTGCTACAGCGGCGGGTTTGGCAGCAGGTTTTTTCTTAGCCGGTTCTTCCTCGCGCTTAGGCAAAACATATACAATTTCTTCTTCCTCTGCCGGTTCTTCTTGCTTACGCGTCATTTCCTGCACGGTGGCAGGGCGGCCTTTTGTTTTAATGGCACGCATATTGCCGGTAGCCATAGCCGCGCGGGCGGCCTCTTTGGTGGCAGGGCTAGAAACTGCATTGGCAGCGCTAACAGCGGCGCTGGCATTTTTATGCTTTTTGCCGTCTTCTTCCGGCACTGTTTCCTCTGCTGCCGGTATGCCCGGCAGGCTAGAATCTAGTGCGGTATAATAGTTCATGTTGCCAAGCACACGCGCCAAGCGCTCTGCGTCAATATCGCCCAGCCAAAACTGCATGGCGGCGGCAATATACACAGCGCCTACTTCGCGGGCTTCCAGCAAAAGTTCGTCTGTGGTTTGGTCGCGCTCTTCTCCGGTATAGGGGTGTACCCACTGTACCGGCAGCTTTTTAAGCGGGGGGGCGGGCTGCATGCGGCTGCGCAACTTGCCCTTTGCGTCTTTGCCGCTGTATACCACACGCTCTACCAGCGATACAAGCACCTTTTTAACACCCGAGCGCGAAATAAGAATTTTACGCTGGGTAAGGTTATTATGGAAGCTATCGGCCAGGGCGGTGGCTTTTATATCCACACCGTATACATCTAAAATAGCGTCGTGCAAAAGGCTTACCACCTGGGCCAGTTCTTCTGTAATAAGCACCGGGGTACCCGCATGCAGGGGCACAAGGTAGGTGCGGTACTCTTGATAATACAGGGTAGAATCCAGCGATGCCTGCATACGGCTGTGCGCCTGCACGCCGCCCGCATAGGGCTGGCCGGGGCGGCACATGGCCTCTACATAGGGGCGCACGGTGCAATCGGCTGCATAGTGGGTTAAAAAGCCCAGTACATAGCTTTGCTGTACCGGCGTTACCGCCAGCCTAACCAGTGTGTTTAAAAACTGGCCAGTGCTTTCGGTATGCATGCGCTGCGCCAATGCGGGCAGGTTGGGATTTTTCTCCCGACGCCAGGGCTGAAAGGCATACAACGGGTCTGGCCCATTGGCCCCGGCCGAAAAGGCGGTACGGCTAAATACAACCTGGCCGCTGCGCGACAAAGCCTGCGTGGCAATATAAGAATGCGTATATCGGTCCGGCATTTCTGCTCTCCTTTTATCCATATCCGGAAAACTGGATTTATGCGTAATATGTTGCATGATGTGCCTGTTATTTACCGGATGAAACAAGCAAAACCCCCAAGCGTGGCCGAACTGTGGGGTAGCGGCACACGGAGGTTTTGTTTTCCATATTTTACCACGGCACCTACCAAAAGGCAAGTTGGCGTTATATTGTAACTATGTTAATTTTTGTGTTGCTTACCGCGCCGCACCCATTGTTTTACCCCTTTATAACAACATTATTGTAAAAATCATTCTAATCTTGCTTTTACAGCAAAAACGGATTGCGCGCGCACGCCTGTAAGGCTATTATAGTATCAGCGGAATCAAAACATTTGCCAATGTTTTGCGGGTAGGCTTTGCCAAAACGGCAGCATACTGGCCGCCCATGTGGGCATACCATTTTGCCTGCCGTAAAACACAATCAAAAGGAGGGGTACAGCCGTGGCACATAATACGCACCTTGCCGTAACCGAGCAGCGCTGGCAGCAGATATGCAGCAACGAGGCCGCCGCAGACGGCCAGTTTTTTTTACGCCATTACCACCACCCGCATATTTTGCCGGCCCTCCTGCCACTCTCGCACACCGCGGAGAGAAAATGTGGTTTTGTTTGGCGACACAAATCAGGCATTGGCCGAGGGCTACCGCCCCTGCAAACGTTGCAAGCCAACCGGCAGCCAAGTGCCCGCGGCCGAGTGGACCCTGCAAATACAGGACTACCTGCGGCAAAACTACCGGCAACCCCTTACATTAAATACTATAGCCGCAGACTGCCACGGCAGCCCCTACCACCTGCACCGTATATTTACCCAGTACACAGGGTGCACCCCCGCGCAGTACTTAACAAATGTGCGGATACAAAACGCAGAGCATATGCTGCAAACCACCGGGTTTAGCATTGCCCAAATTGCAGAGCAAACCGGCATGCCCAACGCCGCCCACTTTGCGCGATTGTTTAAACAACACACCGGGCTTACCCCCACCGCCTACCGCAAAAGTAAACACCGTATAAAGGAGCAACCAACATGAAATACAGCCTGTTATACCAAAGCCCCATAGGGCCGTTTGTTATTACCGAGGCAAACGGCGGCATTGCCGCCCTTACCCTTGGCGCCGCTATACCCGCAGACGCCGAAGAAAAATCCACCCCCCTGTTGCAAAAAGCAGCCTCGCAGTTGCAGGAATATTTTGAGGGGAAGCGCAAAAACTTTGATTTGCCGCTGACGCAGGAAGGCACGGAGTTTCAGCAACGCGTATGGCAGGCATTGTGCCGTATACCCTACGGAGAAACCCGCAGCTATAAACAACTGGCCCAGATGAGCGACAGCCCAAAGGGCTACAGAGCAGTGGGCATGGCCAACAACAAAAACCACATACCCATTATAGTGCCCTGCCACCGTGTTATTGGCGCAAACGGCAAGCTGGTGGGGTATGCCTTGGGTTTGGATATAAAAGAATTTTTATTAAAACTGGAACAGCAAAATGCAAGCTGAACAGGATTTTTACCCTTGCAGCGCAAAAGCTTTGCGGTACCTTGCAGGGGTGGACCCCGTACTGGGCGGCGCAATACAACACCTTGGTACCATACACCGCCCCACCATACGGCAGCCTTTTACCTGCCTTGCGCACACCATAACCGCCCAGCTTGTAAGTGCCGCCAGTGCCGCTGCCATTTGGGCGCGGATGCAGCAAAAGCTGGGGCCCATTACCCCACAAAACATTGCCCCGCTGCCCCCGCAAGCCCTTGCCGAATGCGGGCTTACCCGGCAAAAAGCGGCGGCTATACAACAGGCCGCTCTTGCCCTTACAGAGAGACGCTTTGATTTTGAAGAGGTTAAGCAGATGGACGATGCCCATGCAGTCGAAGCGCTTACCACACTGCGCGGTGTGGGCAGGTGGAGCGCTGAAATGCTGTTGCTGCACGCCCTGCACCGCCCCGATATTTTAAGCGGCGGAGACGCCGCCCTGCGCCGGGGCCTGCAAAAGCTGCACCACCTGCCCCCGCTTAGCCCACAGCAATTTGATAATTTTAAGCGGCTATACAGCCCACATGGCTCGGCTGCAGCGGTTTATTTATGGGAGATTGCAAAGCCCGATTTTACACCTACATAAGCCGTTTTTATCGGTGCTTCCATCCTTGGGTTTTTGCAATGTGTAATTTTTGCAAAAAACGGTGCGCATTGTATACGAATGTGCTATACTGTTGGCATCTAACACAAAGGGGGCTTATGGCATGCCTGTATTTGCTGCAAAAAACGGCGAAGACAACGGCGATAACGGCAACGATATCCCGGATATCAACGACGAATTTGTGATTACCGACGAGAACGGAAATAAGCTGCATTTTACCACCATGCAGATGAACACAGAAGACCAAAAACCGCAGCCCTAGCTGCGGTTTTTGCTTTGGCCCCCGGTGTACAGCGGCCCTTATACAAATGTTATAAAGAGGTAACCCCATGAAACGATTGTTTACACTTGTTTGCTGTTTGTTATTTACCCTTAGCCTTGCCGCCTGCGGTGGCAGCCCCGCCTCTTCTTCGGGCATGGCATCTTCGGTTAGCAGGGCTTCCTCTGTGCCCGCTGCTTCTTCTGCCGTGTTTTCTTCTGTACCTGCCGCCAACATGAGCATTACAAGCCCCTCCATTGCAGGGGGTGTGCTTGCCGATGAATACGGCGCAAGAGGCACACAAAAAAGCGGCAGCATCCCCACACTATCTATACCCATAACGGTGCAGGATATACCCAGTGGCACCGCCGCGCTTGCTGTTGTAATGACAGACCCCGACGCCGGAGATTTTGTACATTGGCTGGCTGTAAACCTGCCCGCCAATGATATAGCCGAAAATGCAAGCATAACCCTTGCCGCCGATATACAGCAGGGCAAAAACGGCTTTGGCGCTGTTGGTTACGGCGGGCCTACCCCACCCTCGGGCACCCACAACTACATAATAACCGTATACGCGTTAAGCCAAACAGCCGATTTATCCGACGGCTTTACAATGGCGGATTTTACAGTTGCCATAAGTGATATTACCCTTGCCGAGGCAAGCATAACAGGCAGCTACAGCCATTAAATCGCCCAATATATCCACAAACAAAAACACCCTGTTTTGCCTTTGGGCATTTACGGGGTGTTTTATATGTAATCCATTATTTAAAATTTAAAAAGCAATGCCGGGCGTTTTACCATTTATAATCGTAATTGGCCTCTACATACTGTTTTGCTTCTTTTATCAGTTCCTGCAAAACAGCTATGTCCACATCATCCGACTTATTAATGTATATACAGGCTTTACCGCTTTTTGCCTTGCCCAGCCTTTGCATATAGGGCTGCAAAATATCTTCGGGCAGGTATAGGTAAACGGTAGTATGCCCTTTGGCAGGGGCAAAGCCCATGTTAAACGCCTGCCCGCTGTGCCCGCTTGCATAACGGTAGGTATAGCTGCCAAAACCTACCATTTTGCCCGCCCACACCACCGGCTTGCTACCAGTTATTGTACCAAATATCTGCAAAAGCTGCTCTGCATCGGCACGCCTTTGCGGGTGTTGTATTGCTGCCACCAAATCGGCGGCATTGGTAGCATCCGGCTTTGTTTTAGCCTCGTACATAATATACCTCCATTTTATATTGTTTTTTAGGGCTAACGCGCACTATACCGGTACAAAAGCCAAAAAGCGACTGCCCTGAAAAGAAAGCGCCCCGCGGCTGCCCTCTGTAAAGCCGCGATAGGTACTGCTGTCCACCACAAATTCTATAGTATCGCCGCTGTCCACCCTAAAAAGCATGTAGTAAGTTTCGGATGGAATTGTGGTTTCTCCCACCTGCTGCATATAAGTGCTGGTGCGTTTTGCAGCCACCGTGGCATATACCGAAAGGCGCGGTGCCGCATTGTTTTGGCGGTTTTTAGATATGGCCGATACAACCGCAAACACTATAAACACCAACATTACAATACTGAAAAAGCCAAAGAAAACAGGAACGCCCGAAAAAAGATTCATTGCCGCACCCTCTTTGTTTTGGGATATATGCACATTAGTATACCACAGCACAAGCGGTGTTACGCTTTAAACAGGCAATTATTTTGCCTAGCGCACCAACAGCCACACAATGCACCCCAAAAACAAAGCCGCCGTTACCGCAGCGGTAATAATAACCACCTTTAAGGTGTGCTGGCTTTTTGCAAGTGCGCCCCTCAGGTTTTTATCTTCTTCTGCACGCACTGCGGCCTCTTTTTCTACATTTTGGCTTATTTTATTAAGTGACATATGCACAATGTCCAACAGGTCTTCGGCAGACATTCCCTCTGCATTTATCTGCAAAGAATCTGGTCTGCCGGGTACGCCTATTTCCTGCGCGTCAAAATCGTGTGCAAATACAGGCATAATATTGATACCCCTCCAAATTTTCGACATTATACCATAAACATGGGCTTAGCTGAATATAAATAATACTTTAAATCGTGTTTTATTGGTTAAATTGCGCATGTTCGACAAAAAAACAGCGGCAAAATTTGCCGCTGTTTGCTGTTGTTTTATACTTTATTGCCTTTTAAGCAGAACGCCTGCGCCGCACATAAAATAGTATCCCCACGCCCGCAGCCGTACCCACAAAAATAACGGCCGCCATAATAACAGTGCCAAAACCCGGCTGAGGCGCCGTGGCTGCGGGAACAGAATCTTTTATTGGGGCGGGCTGTGCGGATTTATCGGGCACCACCACGTCCTGATTGGTATTGGGAGACTGTGTGACCGGTATTGGAGAAATAACCGGAACCACTGCGCCGGGCTGGGTAGATTTGCCGGGGGTTACAACCGGCGTATTGGCTGTGCCGGATGTTGCAGGAACTGCCGGCGTTGGAACCTCACCCGCTTCCCCTGAGCTTGCAGGCTTAAAGCGGAACTGGGGGTTGCAGCTGGGGTTAAGCTGTATTACGGCATCGCCCGTGCTACACCCGCAGTTTGCCTGTTGGTTAGAGGAAATCTGACCGTTTACGGTGGTGTTTATACCCAGTGCCACTGTCGGAACAACTGCACTGTTATCCAGCTCTTCCAGTTCATCCATTACGCCGCCCGAGTTATCCTGGTCTGTAATCGCCTCGGTGGTCCAGTAGGTGCCATCCTCGCGTATCTCGTAGTAATCTCCGGGGTTTATTTGGCAAACGTCAAACCAAGAGCGCTTTAGATTTTTGTTGGCGTAATCGATTAGCAGGGCATCGTCGCAATTGGCAAAAGAACAGGGCTCTGTATAGCTTACAGAGACAGGCAGATACACATAGCGCAGGGCCCTGCACTAGAAAAAGGTATCGATTGGAAGGCTGGTGATTTTCATGCTGGCAGGAAAATCCACCTGTACAAGAGAAATATCATTTTCGAAGGTACAGGTACCCAATGTTTGCAGGTTTGCGGGTAGGGTCGCGTTTTCCAAATACAGGCAATCGCGAAAAACCGCGCTGCCCATACTGGTAATGCTTGCGGGCAAAACAATATTTACAAGGCCGCTGCCTGCAAAAACTGTGTTTTTAAGCGTTGTAATGCTGCTGGGCAGGTTTATGCTTTGCAGGGCATAGCAGTAGCTAAAGCTGCCGTCTTCTAGGGTTGTTACACTGTTGGGCAAGCTTACCTCTTTAAGGGCGGTGCAGTGGTTAAAGGCGTATGCCCCAATGGTAGTAATGCGGCTGCCCTCGGCAAAGCTAAGAGTTTGCAGTTTTTTGCACAGGTAAAATGCCCTGGTGCCAATGGTGGTAACGGTGGACGGAATTTGCAGGTTTACAATATTGGCAAGCACAAAAGCATCCTCGCCTATTTCTTCCAGCCCTTCGGGCAGGGTAAGGCTTAGTTCCGGCTTATTGTAACCCAAACGGTCGAACGCATAGGCGCCTATTTTGCGCAGGGTACTGGGCAAAACAACCGTCTCGCAATTTTCCAGCCCATAAAACAGGCCTTTGTTTATTTCGGTTACGCCTTCGGCAACAATTACCTCGGTAATGTTTTTGCCGCCATCGTATACATTGGTACCCATTTCGATATTGCTATAAACGGTTATGCGGCGCAAGCTGCACTGAAAAAACGCCCCATCCCCAATTTTTGTAAGGCTTTTGGGGTAGCTTACTTCTTCCAGTTTGCCTGCCGCGGTGCTTGTATATTTCATTTTAAAGGCACGAGCCGCTATCTCCACCGTACCCTCGGGTACTTTATACTGGGTGGCCGCGCGGCCATTGGGGTAGCTGATTAAAACTGTACCCGCTTTATTGTAAAATATGCCATCAATATCGCTGTAATTGGGGTTGCTTTTATCCACAGTGATATTTTCTAGCTTAGCGCACATTACAAATGCCTCGTTGTCTATATTTGTCGCAGAGGCAGGTATAGCAAGGGTTGTTAATGCGTCACAATTTTGAAGAGCATAAGGGCCAATGGTTTTAATATTGCTGCTAAGGGTAATGTTCGTCATATTGAGAAGACCAGCCATGCTCCAATCTTCTGCGTAGGTAATGGTATTTGGCATGGTAAGGGAGGTAATGGCACGCAGCACGGTTACGTTTGTATTGCCGGCCTTTAAATTGGGATATTTGCCCGACCCGAAAGTGCTAAAAGCACTGCCGCTAATGCCCACAACTGCTTTGTCTTCGTGCTGTGCGGGGATAACAACATCTCCGCCTTTGCCGGTATAATACTCTACCGCATAGCCGGCTTTGTCAGCGCTAAGCACAAAGGTAAAGTCTTTATTTTCGGGCACCTGCGGTTCTTCGGGTTCTTCCGGCGATGTAGGGGTGCCAAAGGTACTTAGGCCATTGCCGTAAGAAAAGCCCAAGTAATCATCCAACAAATCTTCGTATTCGTCTTCGTAATCTACATGGCAATAAAAAACAGCATCATACACATCTAAAAAAGCGTTCCATCCCAGTGTGGGGGGCGCCCCTAAAAAGGTAATTCCGGTAAGGTCTTCACATCCATAAAAGGCAAAATCCCCAATATCTGTTATGGTAGCCGGTATTTCAACAGAAGTGATGGAGGTGTCGATGTTATAGGGAGAAAAAGCGTCTTCATCAATGCCAACAACCTCTACACCGTCTATTATTTCCGGTATTACAACATCCGTTTCATCCCCCTGATAGCCGGTAATATATCCTGTGGCCTGGTTAAAAACAAAGTCATCTTCTGCGGTTGCAATGGCCGCAACAGCGGGGGCCGCCTGTGCGATTACAGGCGAAGACTGCGGGGATATTTGCGAAGAAGAATCGGGAATGATTACATCCCCCTCGCCTTCTTCTGCCTGTTCTACATCACCGGCAGGTTCTTCTTTTTCTTCTGACACTTCACCATCTGTGTTATCGGTGCCGGGCTGTTGGGATGATGACGAGGAAGAATCTGCTGCTAAAACCGTTTGCGAAGCAAGCGGAGCCGCAAAAAAAGAGAACAGCAAAACCAAAGAAAATGCCAGTGTAGCAATGCGCCGCATCATTTTTTTGTTCACACTCATTGTTTATATACCCTCCCTACAAAATTTTAGACAGATTGAATGCTTGCCGGAATTAAAAAAGAATCGTCCAGTACATACCCCATAGATTGCATGGCTTTTTCATCGAACAAAAAGTAAGTTTTGCCCACGGTGCCATAGGGGGCGGTGTCTTCTCTGGTGCAGTCTACATAAAGCCGAGCCCCATCTATCTCCACCATGTTCCAACTGTGCCTAACCCCCTCTACCGTGCCCGAAACCGCCCAGCAGGGCAAATCCAGCGCGTTGCAAAGGGCGCTAAATGCCCGCACGTACCCGTTACAAATTGTCCCCCCTTTAACCAAAGCGCCGTAAGCGCTGCGGTTGATATGATCCTCTGCGCCAAGGCGCTGGTTTACAGTAAAATAAGCCAGCTGTTCATCGTAAACAGTGGCTTGCAGCACTGCGTTAAAAACAGCGCCATACATTTCTTCTTCGTCTTGCAGCTCTTCTTCTGCAATTTTTTGGGCAGTATTTTCCACAGCCGTTTTTAGGCCGGTTTGTTTTTGTTCAAGCTCTTGTTGTGTTGACGAAAATTGCAGCCACATACGAACAATTTGCTTGTCACCCGTTTTATCAAAGGCCTCGTAAAAAACCTGATTGGCCTCGCTGGGAATGAACGCGCTGTTTAGTTCTGCCGTATCCAGCACCGAAAAAACTCTGCTTCGCTGCATTCAAACCCGTTTAAAACAAGTGTTACCGTGCCCATGTGGTTGTTCCACCTTTTTACAAGGGCGCGCAGCATATCGTCTTTAGAATACACATCCACAAGGGGGCGCGGGGTTTCATCGTAATACTTTATAGAAAATAAAACATCTGTTTTATTGTTTTGCTCGTTGTAATCTACCAAAATTTTGGAGACAAGGTTGCTGCAAATATAGTTTTGCCCAAGCAGAGCAGATAAATCGGTTGGGAGGTGCTCTCTTAGCCAGATTTTATCCTCTTTATACGATACCTGTATACTGTCTTTTCCCTGATAAACGGCGCTTTCCAGCCGTTGCAAAAGCGTATCGGCAGAGTAGGCCTCTGCACTAGCGTTTAGATTGAATTTGCAGGACGAAAACAGCAGCAGCACACCCACAAAAAGAGAGAAAAGCGCCAGAGATTTTTTTGCATAAAGGCACCATCACTTTGTTTTATATTTACCAAAGACGCACATAAAAAAAGGCATTGCATGTGAACAATACCGTTTAAACCAAAGCTTTTAAAAATTTGTTTAGCAAAGCAAAAGCACCTGTTTGTGTTGCACAGACCGAAATGTTTTTAGAAACAATTCGCTTTTATTTATATATCACACAAAACACACAAAGTCAATTTTTTTACCATTGTTTGTGCTTTTTAATAAAAATTACTAAAAACTTCGTGCCACATGCCATATTGGCTGCACCTAACGCATAAAAAACGTCAAAAGGTAATTTTTAAATAAAGACACCCATAGTGTTGCAAAACACTATGGATAAACCTCTTATCTTAAAAAGAAGTTTTGAGGCTTTAATGCAGAGCAAATTTTAAATGCCTGTAAAATTAAAGGAGCTTTTATTAAAGCCAAGCCCCCGCCAGCTGCGGGGACAGACATATACAATACGCTATATCCTTTAGCGCTTTTGGCTTTACTCATTTGCTTTATATGTCCTTTTAAGGCTTTGGGTAAACGGACCCTTTTATACGCCGCCTGCGGGGTATTTTACAATAAAAAACCGCCCCCAACCAAACCGGTTAGGGACGGGCAAATATATGCTGCAACACATACTTTTTACTCTAGCTCCAGCGGCAATATTTTTTGTTTTAACACATCTGCAATACCCATATCTGTAATGCGCAAAGAGGGCACTACCGGCAGCGCCAGTATGGCAATACCCATCATGTGGGCTTCTTCGCCATTATTTTGATGATAAAGTTTTTCAATTTCTTCTACCTCTGCCGCTATTTTCTCCGGCTCTTCCGAGGACATCAGCCCTCCAATGGGAAGTGAAAGTACGGCGGTTTCTAGCTTAGCATTTGCATATGCAACACCGCCGCCATTTTTGATAAGCAGATTGATGGCGCACACCGCTGCCGCCCTATCGCGAAAAGCAACCGTTAAATTATGCGAATCGTGGGAGATGGTGGAGGCAATGGCTCCCTGCTTTAGGTTGTAATTTTGCAAAACGCCCACTCCGCGGTTTTGCAGGCCGTATCTGTTAAAAACCATAACCCAGCATAAATCTTTTTCGTTCTCAATGCTGATATATCCGTCTTTTACCGGTACGGTGGCTGTGTTTTCAACATTTAGTGTGCTGCCCGCCGGATAATCCATCGTTCGCACAGTTGTTTGAGTGCTATTTGCATGCTTTGCCTTTACGCGCAGGTCTTCTTCTGTAACCGGAGCGCGGTTTACCATATTTTTTTGTTCAAAGACTGCACTTTCTGCATGCCTGGACGGGGTTTGCACCAAGCATCCCGCCTCCAGCACTTGCTTGCCATCTACAAATACAGTGTAGGGTTTTTCACCTATATTTCGGCCTGCCTGCATCAGTTGAATATCTGCAATATGCCCCGGGGCTATGGCTCCGGCACATTTTACGCCATACTCTCTCCATCCGTTCAGGCTTGCCATGCGCACAGCGTCCATTGGTTTTATGCCCAGGTCTATCAGCACCCCTACTGTAGCATTTAAATGCCCCTTTTTTATCAGGTCCCTTACATGAACATCGTCTGTACAGGTTGAGATTCCATCAAAATATCCGCTTTTTTTACAGCCGTCCAGCATTTCTGAATAATCGCTGCTGGCAAGCGAGCTGGTTAGCCGAATATTTACCTGTATGCCATTGCGCAGGCTTGCGTGCATTTCTTTGCCAGATAAATTTTCGTGATTGCTTTCGCAGCCCGCTAAAATATAAGAAGAAAGAGAACGCCCAAAGGTTTGAAAGCAGTGCCCCTGTACAAAGGCGCCTTTTTGTACAGCATTATCTACAATAGAGGCCATACGCTGCCCGCGGTGAATAACCCCCTGATAATCCATTACCTCGGCAAGCCCGGCAATGCGGCTGTCGTTTATATCCAGCATAGCCGATGTAACCGAAGCATCCCAGTCGGCACCTGCGTTTTCTATGCCGGGTACCGCCGGCACACAGGACGGCACCAGATAAAACTGCCGCACAGGAGAATTTTTGCTGTCTGACAGCATATATTTAAAGCCTTCTTCTCCTGCAACATTTACTATTTCGTGTGGGTCTGCCAGTATGGTGGTGGTGCCGGTAGCCGCCAGCAGTTTGCCCAGCTGATAAGGAGAAAGCATTGTACTTTCTACATGCACATGCGTATCTACAAAGCCCGGCAACAACAGCATTCCTGTTGCGTCGTAGGTATTGTGCGCGTGCATTTCTGCTTGCCACGCCGTTTGGTCTTGTGCGCCAAATTCATCCTCCACATGCACAATAAAGCCGTCTTTTATCCAAACATGGGCAGGGTAGGTTTCGCCTGTAAGTACATTGGCTACCCTTCCTCCCTTTATCAGCCAATCGCAAGGCTCCAGCCCCATTACACAGCGCTGTAAAACCGGCCTTACTGCGGCAAGCCGCTTTTCAAATTGAACACCAAGAGGGACAAACAATTTTTCCACTTCCTTTACAAATTTATAGCATCAGGCCACCAGAAGATTTACCAGGCAAAGCAGGCCCATAGCAACATTGGGAATGGCCGGCAGCATTTTTTTATGTATCTCTTTAGAAAATCTGCTTACCGGCAAGGGTTCCTCTACAGACACGTCACTTTCCGGCTCTTCTTTTCCTTTTTTAATGCCGCAAACCAGCGGATATACAATATAGGTAAACAGCTGCCACAGCGGGCTTGCTATCAGGCCAATACACATTGCAATGGCAAAATCTCCTGTATAGGCTGTGGTTATAATCATTAAAAGCACCGGAACTGCATCTTCGGGGCTGTCGTACTTAATATCCTTTAGGCAGAACATCATGGATATACCCACAAGTATAAGTGCCATGCCGCTTGCCTGTGTAGGCACCAAAAGAAATACCGGTGCAAAAAACAGCGATAAGAAGAACCATGCCGAGGTTGTAACCGCTGCCCAGCCGGTGCGCGCGCCCGCTTCTACTCCGGCGGCGCTCTCTACATAAATATCCTGGCCTGTCAGGCCAAAAACGCCCGCGATGGCAGTAAAGGCCGAGTCTACTACAAAGATACGCTCTATGCCCTCTACCTTTCCGTTTTCGTCCATAAACCCGGCGCGGGCCGAGCAGCCGATGCTGGTACTGGTGGTGGAAAGAAGATCACTTAAATAAAATATTATAATATAGGTCCAGTTGCCGGGGCGTGTAATAGACAGCCAAAAATCACTGTTGCCAATCAGCTTTGGAAAAAACGCAAACGGGTTAGCCGGAACAGTAAAGAAAGAAAAATTTTCTCCCACCGAAATGTGGCCTGTAAAAGCAAATACCAGCGTAATGGCCAGCATGCCTATAAGAACAGCCCCCGGCGCCACCCATTTATATATCTGGTTTCCATTTTTTTTGTTTTTTACAACATGAAATCCAAACAGTAAAAATGCCGTAACGATTAAAACCACCCAGATAAAAGCCACCAAGGGGTCTTTTATAGAGGATGCCGACTTGGTATTATCTACAATTTGCACAAGCCCTGCATTTCCAAAACCCAAATCGGCCAAAAAAAGACCGATAACAGCAGCAAAGCCAAACTTTAGCCCCACCGGAATGTTATCGGTTATAACGCCTCGCAAACTTCCGCCTTTTTTACCAAGCGGAAAGCTTGTAATTAAAAACAGTACCCCTGCGTAAAAAACAATGCCCATACCCTCCTGCCAGGTAAATACGCCCGCCGCCACAGAGGTTGCAAAAATAATATTGGAGCCCATCCCAGTGGAAAGTGCAAATGGAAACCGCCCATACACACCCATACAAAAAGTGGCCAAAAAAGAAAAAAACGCTGTAGAGGCAAACACGATTTCTGTAGGCATCCCTGCCATTGAAAGTATTTGCGGCTGCACAATAAGAATGTATGCCATGGTAAAAAAAGTTTGTGTGCCGCCAATTATTTCTTTGCTCCAACTAGACTTATGAAGACCGATGTCTTTGCGGGATAAAAATCCGCCTTTTGCTATCTGCTGCATAAATATGCACCCCTCATTTATTTTTTTAACCCCTTGCTAAAAACGCAAAATGCAAATGCCTCTACACAAACAAAGGTAATTTTGCTTTGCTATCGTTGATGTTAGCATTGTTAAAAGAAATGCGTCAATGAAAAACGCCTCTCGCTTTCAGATTTCTATGCTTTGAATATTTTTTTGCATATCCCCGGTCGGACTATATTGCTATTTTCTTCTGTTTTTATACAACCTGTTTGGATGCTGTTACAAAATGTATTGTCAAAAAGCACTGCTGTCGCGCCTTATAAATTAATTTTTTTCTTAGTTGTGCCCCAAAAATACAAAGAAATAATACAAAGTAAAGGTTACCGCCGCCCAACCGCCGCCATTGCTTATTTTTGTGCACACAAAGACACAACACAAATGCATATACCAGTCACATTTGGCTATCTGCATCTTTATAAAGCCATACCTATATACCGCAACAAAAAAAGCCCGCCATATGGCGGGCTTTTTTTAACAATGAGGATTGGTTTACAAAAACAAACTTTATAGCAAAGGACATTTGCCGGCACAATACCCGCAAATATAGCATTGGGCGGCAAAGGGAGGGCTTACTCCCCTACTATTTGCACCCGCACCATACGCTCGCGCTCTCTGGTTTGGTCAAACTCGGCAAAATAGATTCTGCCAAATTCTCCCAGGGTTAATTTGCCGTCTACCAGCGGGATAGACTCGCTGCGGCCCATGATGGAAGAACGGATGTGCCCATCGGTATTAAGGCACCACTCGTTTAACTCTCCCCTAAGCTTTGCGGCCTGCTGGGTGTGGTAGGCGCCGGGGTGCAGATACTGCCCCTCGTACTTGCAATCTGGAATGATTTTTTCGAGACAGTTTACCGTATCTTGCAGGATAAGCGGCGCCCCTGCATAGGTGGTGCCCTCAGAATCCTCTTGGATAAATACGCTGCAGCTTGTGTGCTGGGTAAATACCAAAACAATACCGCTTGTAATGTTAGATTTAGCCACAATTTCGTTTACAGCATCGGTCACATCGTCAAACTGTATTCCGTGGCGGGTTTTAATAGAAATTGTTTCATGCAATGTCAATTGTTTACACCTCCGCTAGTTTTTGGTTATAGGCAGTGCGCACAGCCTTAATCATCTTTTCAAACCTGTCTTTAGGGTCTGCCGCTTTTAGCACGCCGCTGGTAGAGCCGGTGGCATCGGCCCCGGCCAATATAACCTGATACACATCCTGCTCGTCTGTAATGCCCGCCCCATGCAATACCAAAATATTGGGGTTGATGTTGCGAACTGCCTGGTTAATTTTTTCTATCTCGGCTTTATCATCCGGCCCCCGCTTACCCGCGCCAATTAAAGCCGGAGACTCGGCAAGGATGATATCGGGAGAAAGGCAGGCAATGGCAGCGCTTTCTTCTACTGTGCCCGCGCACACCAATGTGGCAAGCCCTACCTCTTTTGCCCTGTGTATGGTGGCATTTACATCCATAAGGGTAAGGGGGCGCTCTGCATGGTTTAGTAAAACACCCTGCGCACCGGCGTGTTTAAGCGCCTCGGGCAGTACCGCACCCACGCCCCGGCCCACGGGGCAGGGGTCCATATGCTGCGCAAACACCTTAATGCGGGTGGTGTTGCGGGCAATGGCCTCAATATCGGTATACTGGGCGGTAAAAATAATATCCACATCGTATTTTTGCGCCAGTGTATCTGCCCACATTGCAAGCTCCAACGCTTGCTCTCCAAACAGGTACACCTTGGGGCCAAACTCAAAAAATGGTTTTTGAATGGTAAAGTTAGCTGCCATTTTTAAATCCTCGCCAATATGCTCTTTA
>JBKEAM010000035.1:0-1539 GCA_047972265.1 Oscillospiraceae bacterium
GTCGGTCTTTACCTTGTCAGCGCTGTTTCTGGCCCTGCCGGGAGGAACAATGATCAGTAAGTATGGTGCGAAAAAGGTTGGAGTCATTGTTCTGGCTTGTCTGGTTTTAGGAAATATGTTAGGGGCTGCCAGTGTTAACGGAGCCGAGGTGACGAATTACACCTTACTTCTCATTAGCCGGATTATTGAAGGAGTTTCTTTCTCCATGATTAATATGATGGCAATGGTATTTATCGGAGAGTGGTTTAAGGAAGGTTCTTCGGGAGTTGCAATTGGAATCTTCGGAACTTTTTCAGCACTTGCATCAATGTTTGGCTATAATTTTTATCTGCCGGTTTTTACAAGATTTGGGCTGCGTTCTGTTTGGATTGTAACAGCTGTGTTGGCAGCCATTGCATTGCTTGGTTTTATCTTTTTGCTGGATGATGCCAGAGAGGAAGAAACGAAGGAAGAAAAAAGCACTTACAAGGAAGTATTTGCACAGAGTAATACATGGTTGTTGTCTATTGCAATGTTTACAATGACATTTGTACTTTATACGTTTATTGCATATTACCCAAGAATTTTAACAGAAATCTTTGGCTTATCAAAAGAAGCAGCAAACGCACAGTCAGGATTCTTTGGTCTGGTGGGCGTGCCGTTCGGATTAATTGCCGGGATTATTGTTGATAAATTTAAAGTAAAAGCACCTTACCTGGGTGTTGTTACTGGGCTTTTGATGGCATTGGGATGTTTTATGATAGTGTTTGCGCCCTCTTCTATGGCAATTATACAAGTGGCGCTGCTGGGAGCAGCCATCAGTTTGTTTTCATCAAGTATTTCTATTTCGGTACCAAGAACAGTAAAGCGAAAGGAATTAATCGGACAAACCTTTGCAGTGGTGTATTTATTCTATTATCTCGGAGTAACAACAGGTGCAGCGGTGGTTGCAAAAATTGCTTCAGCATCCGGCAGCTGGAAGGTAGCTTCTATGGTTATGGGCGTGGCCGTACTTGCAGGTGTGCTGTGTATGTTCCTTCTTGGAATCACAGACAGGAAGCGTGAAAAAACCAATAGGTTTTAAAATAAAAAAAAATGGAGGAAAAGGTTATGGCAAACAGACGTAAAAAAGTTTTACTCACAGGTGGAACACAGGGGATTGGCGAAACAACGCTGCAGCTATTGGTAGAAAAGGGATATGAGGTACACATTACATATCGAAGCTCGGCAAAAAAAGCGGAAGAATTTTGCCAGAAATACCCGGGCATAGTGTATGCTTACAAATTGGATCAGGGGGACCCGGAAGCGATTAAAAAAGCTGACTTTTTAAATGAGCACTCCTGGGATGGTATTATCTTTAATGCAGCACTTGGCTCAGCTACAGCAAAGGTATATCAGGCTGGCTCGGATGAACTGGCTTTTGAGACTGATGATGCGATGATGCGGGTAAATGCATTGGGGCCACTTTGGATTTATAAGAAGGTAAAAGATAATCTTTTAAAGAGAACAGAGAAAACAAAATTAATCTTTATTTCATCTGTAGGCGGTGGAATAGCGGCC
>JBKEAM010000039.1:0-1612 GCA_047972265.1 Oscillospiraceae bacterium
GTATGCAGCAGTGTTTGTAGCCGCATTTGTGGGCAACCTTATTATTGGCAACGTAAACTTTTCTTTTGTGGGCCAGCCCATTGCCCATACCGATTTTGTTTGGAACTTTTTGGGCATGACACTGGTTGGCTTTGGCTCTATTTTAGTGGGCGGCTGCCCCCTGCGACAGGTTATTCTTTCCGGAGAAGGCAACACCGACTCTGCCATAAGCGTGCTTGGCATGCTGGTAGGTGCCGCGTTTGCACATAACTTTGGCCTTGCTTCCTCTGCCGATGGCTCTACCCCGCGTGGGCAGATTGCCGTTGTAATTGGGCTGGTTATACTTGGCGCCATTGCGGTGCTTAACACTGTTAAAAAAGGAGCGAAAGCAACAGCATGAGTAAAACAATAGTAGATGCACGGGGGCTGTCTTGCCCAGAGCCTGTATTGCTGGCACAAAACGCCCTAAAACAGTACGCAAACCAAGTATTTACCGTTGCGGTTTCTTCGGCTACCGCACGGGATAACGTATCTGAGTTGCTGCAAAAAAAAGGCAAAACCATTGACGTGGAAGAAACCGGCGGCGAATGGTTTATTACCGCAACATGAAGTTTGCCGTAACCTTTTATTCGGTAAGCTGTGCGTTGTTTTTAGAAAAAACCCTTACCGCCACTGGCATCGCCTGCCGCGTGGTGCCGGTGCCCCGCAACATCAGCTCGTCTTGCGGGTATACGGTACTGGTTTTTGATATGGAGCTGCAAGCACTTGCAGCTACAATGCAGGCCACAGGCATAGAGTGGGAAACGGTTTACCGTATGCAAGACACAAGCGGTAAAGAAGAATTTACTCCCATTATGCAAAGCGAAGAATAAGCCAAACATAGCCTGTGCTTGTTTTGTATAAAATTGTATAGTGCTTATTATTTAGCAGGGCAGCTTTAGCAAAAATGTTTTATCTATAACAAGGTGCGAAGTACAAGCAAACGTAAAAACCTGCTTGCTTCGCACCTTGTTTTTTGCAATAATATGAGTAAATATGGCTTATCCCCGCAATGTACAATGCAAGCCTTTTAATAGCAGGTATAAAACCTTGTAATAACTACGCAATCTGCATTGTTTTGTTTTATGGTATTGTGCTGTTTTGCTGTCGCTCCCCATGCGGGAGCGTGGATTGAAATCCAATTATTGTATTTTTTACTTTGCCTATCTCGGTCGCTCCCCGTGTGGGAGCGTGGATTGAAATCGAGCAGTGCTTTTCACTAACGGTGAAACCAATGGAACTTTTATAGATATAGACCTTACTTTCTTATAACTAAGAAAGTAAACAAAGCCACGAATTGGCGTGCGGTTTTACGAAGTAAAACGCCGGGTGATATCCGGCGAGCACTGTTCTGGGGGTTGATGCGGAGACCCCCAGACACCCTACCACATAATGTTGCTACGCCGGCAAAACACTCAACAACACTCAGTTGCTTGCTGGATAACAACCCTGCATTTTGCCCTGCGGGCAAAAACGCAACGCCGCTTCGCGGTGTTTGTGGGATGCGCCCGCATTTTCGCCTTCGGCGAAAAACACACGCCGCTTCGCGGTACATACGTGTTTTGCAACGGCTCAGCATTATAAATTAGGTCAG
>JBKEAM010000047.1:0-4536 GCA_047972265.1 Oscillospiraceae bacterium
AAGGAGAAAGCAAAATGACTGACGTACTAATTGTTGGCGCAGGCCCTGCTGGGCTTACTGCCGCTATTTATGTTACACGCGCAGGGCTAAAAGCCACTGCTTTTGACAAACAAATTTATGGTGGGCAGCTTGTTTTAACGGGCGAAATTGAAAATTACCCCGCTATGGCAACCACCGATGGCCCACAACTTGCAACCGACTTATACGCACACGCTACCGGCCTTGGTGCCGAGGTAAAACTGGAAGAGGTTACCTCTGTAGAGCTTGCGGGTGACGTTAAAAAAGTACACACCCCGCAGGGCACATACGAGGGCCGTGCTATTATACTTGCCGGCGGTGCTGTACGTAGGCGCTTAGGATGCCCCGGTGAAGATAAATATGGTGGACGCGGTGTATCTTATTGCGCCACCTGTGATGCCGCTTTATACCGCGGCAAAGATGTTGCCATTGTTGGGGGTGGCAATACCGCTTTAGAGGATGCTTTGTTTTTATCCAACAACTGCAACAAGGTTTATCTTATTCATCGCCGCGACGAATTTAGGGGCGATATTCCTAAGCAAGAAGCTGTTAAGGCACGTGACAATATAGAAATTCTGTACTCATCCACCGTATCATCTATTGAGGGCAACGAGACTGTTTCTACTGTTTTGGTAAATACACTTGATGGCGAACGTAAACTGGAAGTAAGCGGTATTTTTGTAGCTGTTGGCCTTGTGCCAGAATCGGCCCTTTTTGCAGGCATGATACCTACTGATGAAGAGGGTTATGTTGCGTCGGACGAAACCTGCACCACTCCTCTTGATGGTGTATTTGTAGCCGGTGATATCCGTGCAAAGCCCTTGCGCCAGATTGTAACAGCTACCTCTGACGGTGCTGTGGCAGCTGTAGCGGCGGCTTCTTACTTATCGGCACACAATACAAACCTGTGTGCATCCCCCATTGCTCCCTAATTTATTTTGTAAACATAAATCCGCCCTGCATTCTTGCAGGGCGGATTTTTATTCTTTATAAATAAAACATAATTAGCCGTTAACCTGGCAACTTTATATACAAAAACCACCATTGGGGGCAATTACCTGCCCTGTAATATATTTTGCCGCATCAGATGCTAAAAAAACTGCAACCTCCGCAACTTCCTGCGGGCTGCCAAGGCGGCCTAAGGGGATTTCTTCTTTTAACGCTTCTTTTGTTTGTGCTGCAAAATCTGCCATCATGGCGGTTTCAATTACTCCGGGCGCAATACAGTTTATGCGTATGTTGCTGGGGCCTTCCTCTTTTGCCAGCGATTTTGTTAGCCCAATAACAGCTGCCTTTGCCGCGGCATAGTGGCTCTCACATGAGGCCCCTACCTGCCCCCAAATAGAACTTATATTGATGATAACACCATTGTGCACCCTTAGCATTGCAGGCAAGGCGCGCTTACAACATAGGTAGGTTCCTTTTACATGCACATTAAACATACTGTCCCATTCATCTTCTTCAATGCTGGTAAACAGTTTTTGCTGGGCTATGCCTGCATTGTTTATCAGTACATTTACTGGCCCAAATACAGCTTCGGCTTTTTTAAACAGATTTTCTACCTGTGCTTTATCTGCCACATCCGCCTGCACACTTATGGCAGGCATATCATTATCATGCAGGGTTTGCTCCAATAATTTAGCCGCGGTACTGTTTTTATTATAACCCAATACAACAGCATCTCCATTTTTTGCAAAAGCAAGTGCCATTGCACTGCCTATCCCGCCGGAAGCCCCGGTTATTAAAACACAGCGGCGCATAATTCCCCCACCTTAAACAGCTTTATTGGCCGTTTTCTTTTTTTGATTTTATCTGACGCAGCTTTTTAAAAAAATCCTGCAAAATTGCCGTGCATTCTTCTTTTAATATCCCCTTTTCAACCACCGGTTCGTGATTGAAGGGAAATGAAAACAGATTGGTAACAGAGCCACAGCACCCGGCTTTGGCATCATCGGCCCCATACACCACCCGCTTTATACGGCTGTTTACAATACCGCCAGCACACATTGGGCAGGGCTCTAGGGTAACATGTAGTTCACACTGCCAAAGCCGCCAGCCACCCAATTTTTTGCATGCGGCATCAATGGCAAGCAGCTCGGCATGGGCAAGTGCATTTTTATCTATTTCTCTACGGTTATATGCGGCAGATACAATCTCTCCATTTAAAGACACTACCGCACCCACGGGTACCTCTCCAATGTTTGCCGCCATTTGCGCCTGCTGCAAAGCAACACGCATTAGTTCCTCATCTGTCATCATTATCCCCGTTATCTTAAAATAATACGTTCTACAGCAAGTGCGGCAACCGCAATACAACCCACCCAAAATAACGGAGCAGTGGCTAAACGCTTAGTGCGGTAAAATTTCTCTTTGTCTTTCAGTTCATCTTTTGGTAACCGCAATGCAGCAAACTGCTTTGTTTGCATACCTTTCCAAACGGCCCAAATGGCGGCAGACAGCAACAATACCATTAACATGGCAGTAAGGGCAAACGCGCCGTCTCCCCGCATATGCTTTTGCATAATGGCCAGTACAAAAAAATACAGGTTATTGGCATAATGCAGGCCAATACAGGGTACTATAGACCCGCCCGCCTGTGCAATAATGCCAAGCAATACCCCCATAATAAAAGAGGTTATCCACTTTTGCGGTGAAGAATGAAAAGACGCAAAAAACAATGCACTCCATAAAACCGCAAAGCGACCGCCCCAAGGGCGCAAAAGCCCCTGTATTGCCCCCCTAAAAAACAATTCTTCCAACAAGGGAGAACACACACACACACCGATAAAATACAGTACTGTGCCTGCTGCTGTTGCAGGCAGCTGCACCCCAAGGGATGTTATATTTGCCTGCGGAAAAAACGCATTGGCAACCCCCTGATCCAGCGCATTTAAAAGGATGGCAAAAACCAAAAACAAAGGCAGTAAAACCAAAAAAGAGAGGCTGCCCTTGCCCTCACCAATTTTTAAATGAACTTTTTTACCGTTTTTTCTCAATACAAAATATGCCGGTATTAAAGAGCACATTAAAATTAAAACATTTAACAACCATACAATCCATTCTGGCGAAGAGAAGGATGCGCTAAAGTGGCTTATAAGCAGTACAATACCTTTATACCCCCAGCGCATAGCCTCTGATATTAAAACATACAAAAGCAATGCCAACCCAATAATGTTGGCAGAAAAAACAAGCGGATCCTTCTTTTTTTTAGTTGGTATAGCATCCGGCGCTTTTTGCTGCGGCTGTATCTGCTTTTTTTCGTCCATTCTCTCCCTATCCACCAAGTAAATTTATTTGATATCCAATTATAATAGCCTCTGCGCAACCACAAATGCTTGCTGTACTTACTATAAAAAAAATACTGGTGCATGTCAAACAAAATCCCCTGCAAATGGAGCAATATTTTGTACCTGCAAATTTTAATAAAAATTTGTTTTTCCTCTTGCGAAGCACCCTGTTTTATATTATACTAGATAAGCGCTGCAAATCACCTACTGTGCCGGTGTGATGGAATTGGCAGACGTAGTGGACTCAAAATCCACCGGTGGCGACACCGTGCCGGTTCGAGTCCGGCCACCGGCACCACTTAAACCTTTTAAGTGTTATAAGGACAAAAACAGGTTGGCATATGCCAGCCTGTTTTTGTTTTACATAGATTATTTATTACAAGATGGGCATAGTACTGATGTATTATTTTTATGCGTCCAAAAACTGATTTTACTGCTTTTCTTTAATATTCTACCTTCTTTCTACTCTATCTACTCCCTCTCTACAAAAATCAACCACCCATCGCTTGTAGGGTACAAGTGCCCGGGTTAAACTGTGAACGAAAGGATGTGTTGCATTGTGGAAAACACAATAGGTTCATTAATACAAAAGCTTCGAAAAGACAAAGGCTTTTCACAATTGGAACTGGCCGAAAAATTGAACGTTACAGACAAGGCTGTTTCAAAATGGGAATGCGAAAGTTCTATCCCGAATGTTGAGCTAATACCAAAAATAGCTGAAATTTTGGATGTTACTGTTAATGATTTAATTGATGGTTCAATTGCTCACAGGCAAGAAAAGATTGATAAAGTGATTGAAGATGTTTACATTACCGATATTGACGTATTTGCGGCCGGACAATTTAAAGTGGAGTTGAGCAAGGGGAAAAAAGTATCAGCCACAAATAGAATCCCCGTAAAAGCATCCGTGAATAAAGAAACAGGAGAAGTTAAATTTTATATTGATAAAGCTTCAATTAGTTGCCTGGAAGGATAGCAACCAACTTAATATAGCTCTACTCTAAACGTATATGATTTATTTAGGCGTAATTTTTATAAGAGTACAAAAATATATCTATACGCTATTTTAATTTTTCATCCTATATCCCAAAAACAAAGTACTGTATATTTACAAACAGCCCCATTTTGTAAAATGGGGTTGTTTAATTAATTTAAAGCTAAAAATACAATTCATAATCTCCAAAAGTATATTTTAAAATAGAGCAATAAAATCAAAATAAAATGTTGGACA
>JBKEAM010000051.1:0-5573 GCA_047972265.1 Oscillospiraceae bacterium
GCGTATTACAATTCTTTCCGTCCGCACTCTGCTATTGGATGGATTGCGCCAAACCAATTCGCACGTAATATCTATCTCGTTGCTTGTTGAGGTTGATGTCTACTTTTTCGAGAAGGGCTCAAACCGCCTTAAAGGCGGTTCTTCTTTTAGTTTAATTTTATTGTTTCTTCTATATCCAAAGGCTTTTGTGCTTTGTCTTCTTTCAAATCTTGTTTATCTTCTTTTGGGTTTACTGGTTTTGTCAGTTTTATAGCAGTTAAGGTACCAAATAAACATGCCAGCGGTACGGCAATCACCTGTCCTATAATCATCAGTTTTGCCAACACATCTTTTTTGCTTGGTGGCAAAGAGAGCCACTCCACTACTCTATCGCCTATCTCCACAAATGTTTTGCCCCAAAAAGAAAAATCACTCCAATTGGGCGGAATAAGCCATGCGGGCAGCTTTGCCAGCAAAAAGGGCAGTGCCAATGCAACCAATAAAAATGCGCCCCATACAATAATAGATTTTTCCCACTTATACAAACGCACCATTTTTTTGTACAGTACGCTTAAAAGAAAAACACCGGCAACAATAAGCGGCAGATATGCAGCGGCAGATACTATGCTGGCTACCGCTTTACCATTAACAATATAATCCGGTGTGCCAAGCCCACTTTCTGTGGCAAACTTATTGGCATACTCTGTGGCATTTTCTTTTATCGGGGGCAGCAGTTCTATATTTTTCCATCCGCCATCTGGCTCTTTATAAAAGCTTGCCACCAAAGCCAGTGGCTGTTTGCCCTCAAACACACCGCGTACGGTATACTGCTTTTCTGCCTGCCATATTTGCTGGCCTATTACATCACTACTGCCCCAAAGTGCCTGTGCCAACCCTGCCGAAACCGCAATACCTGCGTCATCCAATTCTCCGGGGTAAATTCCCTCTATCAGCTTTGCGCTCCATACAAGGGCTGGGTCTCCATCGTAGTAAAGCGCATTTACTTCGGCCTCGTTATACTCTGTTTTAAGCTTTATCTTCTCTGCCGACCAATACGTTGGCCATACCTGCCACTGCTGGGGGTTTTTGCGTATAAACGCCCTTGCTTCGTTGGCGGCATTGGGCGGCAATGCCTGGCTGTAACGCAAAGAAAGCGCCGGATATGCTTTTTGCAGGTTTTGCGCATTTGCAAAGCCCAGCCACATAAACAAGGCAGATAAAACACAAAGCAACACCGTACCCGCATGTTGTTTTATTTTATATTTTATCCTGCTCATCCTTTGCGTACCTTATTCCCTTCGGCAATAGCTTTGCTGGAAGATACCACAACTTCATCCGAGGTAGAAAGCGCGGCTTCAATCGCTACGTTGTTTGCATCTTTGCCCTGTACAGTTACGGGCAACTTTGCAATTACATTTTCGCTCCCAAGCACATTATCACTTTTTATAAGTACATACACATAGCTTCCGCTATTGTCGTTGTGCAGGGCGCTTAGGGGCAGTGTCATTTGATAGGTTTGCTTGCTTTGTACCATTTGCGCCTGCACGCTTTGTCCCTGCTTCCAGTCTCCATCGGGCAAAACAATTTTCACTTTTGATTTTCCGTTTTCATCCGGCTCAGAAATCGATTGAATAGTAGCCGTAACCGTTGGGGTATAGTACATAGACCCGCCCGAGGTTGTTACCAAAGCTTCGCCCCCGGCCAAAAGTTTTTCGGCTTCGGCTTTATCCACACTCAGTTCCAGTTCGTACCCGCCTGCGGCGTCCGCCATATTAATAACCGCTGCGGTGGTAACGCTGCTGCCCTCTGCCGCGGCATCTAAAACCACAGCATCTTCGGCAGCATTCAGTACGCCATTGTTATCAGCCAAATTTTGCAGTTCCGCAATTTGTTTTTCCTTTTCTTGTATTTCCAGTGCCAAGGTTGCGGCACTGGCACTGTTTTCGGCCGCTGTATTGGCATTGCTTTGCCGTGCGGTTGTATCGCTTATTTGGGCCGATTGCAGGCCGCTTTTAGCGTTTTCTAGCGCCCTTGCGGCTTCTACCACGCTTGCATCTCCCTGCGCTTTGGTTGCGGGGATATTTTCTTGCGCCTGCACTACCACCTGCTTTGCATTTTCTACTTCCTGCTCGGCTGCTTCTCTTTCTTCTGGTGTAGCGGTACTGGGCAATGCTGCCAGTGCATTGTTGGCATTTGTAAGTGCCACGTTTGCATTGTTTAAAGCTGTTTGTGCCGCGGCATTGTTATCGTCTCGATTTTTTACGGTCGCATCATAATCTTGCTGGGCCCATGCCAAGCTGTTTTTCGCGTTGGCCAGCGAGGTTCCATCGTAGGGATCATTGGTTGTAAGTGTTTTGTAGCGTGCCTGTTTTTCTTTAAGGTCTGCCTTTGCTTTGCTTAATTGCTCCTGCACAGCGTCCACCTCAAACCGCAGCAATCCCTCACCCGCTTTTACCTTTTGCCCCGGCGCTACCATTACCTGGCTTATAACCAAACCCTCGGGCAAAAACATGCCCTTAGAAGAACGTACAGATACATTCCCCGTACCTGTAACCGCCTGTACAATTTCCCCTTTACTGGCCGTTTGCGTTTGCACCACCGGCATTGTAGCACCGGCTGTACCTCTGGCAATTAAGGTTAACAGCAGCATACCCGCAAAAAACAGGGCTATATTACGCCCGGCCTTTTTTTGCGTTTCATCACTGCCTTTACTAAGCAAAAGGCTAATTCTTTTTCTGAAAGAGACTTTATTTTTCACTTCGTCATCATTTGTTTTTCGTGGGTTTTGGCTGCTTACCCCATCTTGCATAAGGGGTTCGTTTATTTTATTTTCTTCCACTATTATCACTCCTTAATGCCCGATGCCTGTATGCCAAGCTCTAAATATTTTTGCCTAAATAAAAAGATAAGCGCCGCCGGAGCCAGCATCATAAGGGACGCCACCATCGAAAGCCCCATTTTATCATCTACAATTTGCCGCATGTACAAAGAAAGCGGCCATTTTGCTTGATCTTTTATAAAAAGCATTGGTTGTTCAATGGCGTTCCAGCACTCTAAAAAGCCAAGCACCAATGCCGAAAGGATGCCCGGCACCCCAAGCGGAAGCCCAATGCGAAAAAAGGTGCGTACTGGGCCTGCGCCGTCTATAGAGGCAGCTTCTAGCAATGCAATGGGCACGGTATCAAAACTTTTAGACATGATGAATACCGGAAAAGCCGAAAACGCAAAGGGCAAGGCTACAGACCATATTGTGTTAAGCAAACCCAGTGTATCTGCCACCAAATAGTTTGGCACCATGGTAACCTGAAACGGCATAAGCATTAATACAATATACAGCGTAAACAGCAGCCCCCGCCCCCTAAACCGAAAGCGGGATAAAGCCCACGCCGCCGGTGCCCCAACAATTAACTGCCCCACCACCGCTGGAAGCACCAGTTTAAAGCTGTTCCAAAACATCACAAAAAACTGAGGAGTATCCAAAAGCAGCTCTACCAAGGGTTGCAATGTAGGCCAGCTTACAAATAAGGGCCATTTTGCCATGCCCTGTGTGCCCGCCAAAACAGGGCCCAACGTATCTTTTAGCTCATCTACCGGCATAAGCGCCCCATTAAACATAAACCAAAGCACCCACCAAACAGGAAAAGCCGCTAGCAAAAGAATGGCATACAGTAATATTTTTCGGGCAGGGCGCTTGTTTTTTGCCGTGTGCATCGCTATTTTCTCCTTGCCTAGGTATTATCTTTCATTAGTCGTTGTGCCAGCAATATAATTATTAGCAATACGGCCGCCAATAAAACTGCCGCCGCGCATAAGCGCCCTATATCCAAGTTTACAAACCAGTTATTAAACAAATGCTGCAGCATATAAATACTGTCGTGCGGGTAAGAACCCGCTACCAAATATGCCTCGCGAAATACCTTAAAGCTGCTTAGCAAGGATAATATAAATACCAGCCCCATGGTTGGCAGCAAGCTTGGCAGCGTTACATACCTAAAGGTTTGTAGTGTACCTGCACCATCCACCCGGGCAGCCTCGTACATACTTTCAGAGATGCCATCTAACCCAGCCAGCCACAAAATCATATCGTAGCCGCTGTTTTTCCATAAATAGGTAAATACCAACACCCAAAAGGCGGCGTTAGACCCCATAAAGTTGATGGGGGTGCCCCCCAAAGAAAGCAGCCATGTGTTTAAAAGCCCTTTTTCATCAAACAACACCTGCCAAAGCAAAACCATGCTTGCAACCGGCACCGCCATGGGCAGCAAATAGGTCATTTTAAATCGGCGTCCCGCCGGGCGTATAGCCCGTACCAGTAATGCCAACGCAAGGCTTGTTAAAAGCAGCAACGGAATACAAACCACTATAAATTTAGCGGTGTTGGTTGCCGCAAGTTGAAATGCACTGTTATTAAAAACCAACTGGTAATTGTTCAGCCCTAAAAAACTGCTTCCAATCGTATCAAAAAAGCTGCGCCTGATGGTATCTATAAACGGAATTAAAAAGAAAACTAAAATGCCTGCCAAACTGGGAAACAGGAACAGGAGGGCTGTTCGCCCTCCCCCTGTTCCGCCTGTAAAATGTCTTTTTGTTTTTTTAAGTTGGGGCATTGTTTGCACGTTGTTTTCTTGTTTTTTCACATCACTGGCGCTCTGCCAGGTAGTTTTTTGTTTCCTGTTCAACTTTGCTTATAGCCCCTTCCAAGTCTATCTCTCCGGCACAATAGCTTTCGGCTGCGTCAGCAACAACATTTTGGATGGTTTTTTCGTTGGCAATTGGGTATTTTGCATACTGCAAAATCGCATCCATATCAAATGAAATTTCGGGCTCTCCATAATTTTTAAGCAAAGTATTAATATCGTCTACCTGCTTTTGTACTCCCTCTTGTGTAACCGGCAGGACGCCGCCTGTGCTGCCCTGTACTTCTTTAGAAAGCATGGTTTGCACAAATTGCACAGCTAAATCTTGTTTTTTAGAGGATGCGTTTACTGCTGCCATACTTATGGGAGTCCAGCTGCCTTGTTCTGTTCCCGGCAGCGACACATACGATGTATTCCCAACAGAATCGAAAAACTGCACCATGCTTATACTAGAAAGGTTAAACGCGCCAACAACTGCCCGCTGAGACATATACGCAAGTACCGAGCCGGTAATAATATCGCTGCCATCACCTGTAGACATAGCTGCCATTCCGCCTTCTGAATCTTGAAGGTTGTACTTGTCCGAAAGTGATTTTGCAGCTTCAAGGTAACGGCGCAGGCTTTCTTTGTCAATTTTATTATCTGCTAAAATGTTCTTTTCGCTTGCATCCCAAAGCAGGGATAAAACTTCTTCCAGCGTATCGGGAGAAATTACCGGGCGCTGATCTTGCGGCAAGGCAGAAAAAGGATTGTCACTCTCAAAATCCATCAGTGGTTTATTGGGGCCATTCACAGCATTTTCTACTAGTTTTTCCAAGGTATCATTTTGCTGCAAGTCTTGGGCTTCTCCCACCAAAACCGGAATTTTAAAACGGGTGGGAACCATAAATAAGCCCTTGTCTGTTTCGTAAGATTCTTTCAGTGTTTGGTACACATCTTTTGTGTCCAGCAAAGAAG
>JBKEAM010000062.1:0-28476 GCA_047972265.1 Oscillospiraceae bacterium
CTTTTCATTTTCACCGCAGCAACTTCTAGTTCAGGGTGCGTGTCAATTTCAGCGTAAAGATCGCAAAGACTAATCATCATCTTTTTTAACCTTCTTCATTTTTTTTAGTTGTAAAAACATAGCAACATCACCTATATCATCCTGAGAGAAATCCTCGGGAGCAATATCACCATGTGCGGCAAAGAGCCGCTTGCCGAAATCTGCGGCACTGCTCTTATCTTCGAGTAAAGGGGAAGAGCTATTCTCGCCGGTCAATAAATAATCAATGGACACATCAAAATATTCAGCTAATTTCATAAGCGTATCTATTGCTGGATAATTTTTGCCAGTCTCATATTTTACATACGATGTTCTATCAATATTTAAAAATAGCATCTGCAAACAATAAAACGTGCAGGCGGGGCTTTTGTGTGCCATCCAATATGGTCAGCCTTGTTGCTTATTAAAATGGAAAGGGACAGTATAGTGCTGTCTGGTAAAGGTAGTGACAAAAGAAAAAGTAGATCTTATTTTGTAAGTAAATTATGACCCGTACATATATCAAAAAGAGAGTTGGATAATTTATGAAAAGTTTAGAGCAAGGCATATCACAGTTGATACTTGAAGTACCAAAATGTGGCGAAAACGAAAGCTTGGAGCTATACCCAGGGCTATACACCTCTATTTTTAAAGATGAAGAAATTACTTGTGAGGCCGATTTGGTAGATGCCGTTATTCAGTACCCTAATTTAAAACCGCATTTAGCTGATTTGTTTCGCGCTATTATGAAAACATTTAAGAAAAAGGGTGTTTTTTGGGGGGATGATATTCAGGCCGATGCACAAGCAGGCGAAGTAATTGCGGCAAACTGCGCCCTTATGTGGGAGGAAGATATTACACTTTTTATCGAGTTTATCAACAAGTGTGATATAGACCATGAAGTGAGTGTGCAGGAGAAAATTTTAAAAGTGTGGAACAAGTGGGGATGCACAGATAGAACAATGGAGTTGATTAGTGTCTATTGTATGCGCAGCCAATTTGCCACAGGGCTAATAGATGAGCTTTTTGAAACGGGCATTTTTAATAATGAAGACGCCGTAAATGTGTTTTTGGCCCAGTTAAAAAAGAATATCGATGTTCTGGTTTCTTCCGAGTATGATTCGTACGAAGATTTTATAGAGAATGACGACATCATAACGTATATCCTGTCGGATATTTTTAGCACTGTTTTAGAGCTGGAGCCAATGAGTGAAGAAGCAGAAAATATTGTTAAAGCCTTTTTCGAGCTTTTGGCCCAAGGAAAGAATGCAAAAAAAGTAGATTTGGTAAAGGCAGAAAACGAATAAATCCAAACGGATAGTCTCTATTTAGGCGTAGGCAATCAACTGTATTATTCTACAAAATAGATGGTTTATAGTTTTAAATAGTGCAGCTATTTTGCGCTGTGCAGGGGCATTTTGTCATAAAAATCCAGAATTATAAATGCGGCTAGTGCCAGTGCAATGCTTTACAATAGGGCAATAAACTATAACCTCGCTCGACAAACCAAATGGACGCTTATATTGTATATTGCAAAAAGGCCATAAAAAGCCCCGGTTTATTGTAACCGGGGCTTTTGCTGTTTTTTAAATTTAAGACTAAAAGCAAGGTATGGGGTGGTTTAGGCGTTTGTTACATCATCTTCTTTTTTTGTGCGTTTAATGCTTAGTATGGCCATAATAAGCTGTACGGCAGCTACAATTGCCATTAAAGGGGTCCAAGCATCAATCAGGATCATATCAAGATTAAAGTTTTGTGTCAGTATCAGTAAAACAATGCACAAGGCAGCGGGGATTAGGCTAATAAAACGGAAAACTGCTTTGTGGTTTACTTTGGTTTCTTCTTCCTCTTCTGCTTCGGTTTTATTTTTACGTATAAAGTACCCGGCGATTAATATGATGGAAACAAGAGCCACGGCAACCGTCAAAATCAGGTTTAGCAGTGCCCATCCACCCTGCCCTAATGTGGCCGCAGGTGTGGGTTCGGGGGTAATCTCTTGTACAGGTGCAGAGGAGGCCGGAGAAGAAGCAGAAGAAGATTCTGCCGCACTAGAAGCCGAGCTGCTGGCGGCCGGTGTGCTGGACACCACCCCAGTGGGAACGCTGGAAGACACTACAGAGGACGATGGGGTGGGTGTAGAAGATACCGGTACAATAGGTGCGGCGGTAATGGTTAACGTCCCGGGAACTGCCTCTATAGCGTAGTTAATAGTGTCGTCAACAATTGCCTCAATGATATAGGTGCCAACACCCTCACCTGTTTCGCGGGTAAAGTTAATTCCTAAGGTGTCTTCTCCTAAAAGCCCAATCACGTTGGCCGTAAACTCAGGATCTGCCGCACCGGCTACCTTTGTTTTATTTTCCACCTCAATCAAAACGGTGGCTCTGTCAATAAAAGCTTCCAGTTCAATAATTGCGTCATTGTAATTTTCTTTAGATGCTTTTACAAATACGGGATAGAAGTTGGCATCTTTTATCTGCGGCATTGTACTGCTGTAGCTTATGCCGTCTGTGCTGTAGGTAATTGTAGCGTCTACAATGGTGGGGGTAGCCTCTGTTACTGCATCGTGTGCAGCGGCATCATAAACACCATTGTATGCAACGGCATCAATGCCTAAAGCATCAGAGGGGGCGATGGTTAAGGTTCCGTTTTGATATTGCACTGTATAGTTGGTAAAAACGGCACCAACGCTATTAAATTCGATGGGATAGAAATCTACAGGAGAGGAGGATGTTGCAGTAGTAGAGAGGGTAAGCGGGAAATCATCCTCTGTGTCATTGCCCACTATTCCAGAGAGGGTATAGGTTAATGATGGAACAGATGTGTCATACACCATGTTTTTATCATCTGCAACGGCGGTAAGTACTGCCTTTGTAATTACAGCATTTACTGTGGTAATTGCATCTTCGTAATTGCCTAAGCTGGCTTTTACAGATACAGGGTACGTACCGGCATCTTTATACATGGGTGGTAAATCTGTGTAGTCTATACCATTTGTGCTGTAGGTAATTGTGGCACCGGATATATTTGGCGTGGAGGAGGTCACCGCACTATGAGATGAGGCATCGTAAATACCTGTGTAAGGAACAGCGGTTACATTTAGCGCCGTAGAGGGCCTAATTGTTAGGGTCCCATTCAAAGGTGTTAGGTTGTAGTTTGTAAAGTCGCCGTTCAAAACTTGAAGCAGGATAGTATAATTCCCTACCGCAGAAGTTGGAGAAGCAGTAGTAGATAGAGAAAAAGAACTTTCATCTATGGTGTCATTGCCCTTCAACCCCATTAGGGTGTAGGTAAGGGGTGGTACCTCTGTACCGTACATCATCTCAGCATCATCGGCTAAGGCTGTAAGCTCCGCCTTAGTAATGTGGACAACAGCGGTGTTTTGTGCATCTTTGTAATTGGGCATAGACGCTTTAACATATACGGTGTAGTTGCCTGCATTTTTAAACTGCGGGATAGTGCTGCTGTAGCTTATACCATCGGTACTATAGGTAATAGCAGCACCTGCTATAGAAGAATTTGTGCTTACCACCGCATCGTGTAAATTGGCATCATAAATGCCAGAATATGCTATGGCCGAAACTGATAAAGTATCAGAGACATCAATGGTAAGCGTGCCTTTTTGGTAGGTTATGGTGTAGTTAGTTATCTCTTGGGGGCCGGTCACAGTAATATCATATGTTCCGGCAGATGAAGATGTATTTGCGCTGGAACTGGCAGAAAACTCTGTAGAAGGAAGTATATCACTGCCAAGTAACCCACTTGGAGAGTAGGTAAATGTGGGCAAGGCTTGCCCATGAAAAATTTGCTTGTTCTCTGCTGTTATTGTCAATGGGGCTTTGCTAATTACAGCCTCAATTGTAGTAAACGCATCTATATAACTTTCTTTTGTGGCCTTAATATATACAGTGTAGGTGCCTGCGTTTTTAAATTTTGGCATGGTGCTGGTGTAGTTTGTACCATCGGTACTGTAAGTAATTGTGGCATCTGCTATAGTGCGAGAGACGACGACAGCAGCATCATGCAGGGCGCCATCATAAATGCCAGAATATGCAATGGCACTAACGGATAAGCGGTTAGACGGGGCGATTGTAAGCGCGCCTTTTTGATAAGTCACAGCGTAGTTTTCCAGTTCTTGGGGGCCAGCCGCAATAATATCGTATGTTCCGGCAAGAGAAGCCGAAGTGGCATTGGTGCTGGCAGAAAACCCTGTGGCTGGAAGTGTATCGCCGCCCAATAACCCACTAGAAGAGTAGGTAAATGCGGGCAAAGCATCTCCATATTTAATTTGCTGGTTGTCTGCGGTTACTGTTAATTGCGCTTTGCTAATAACAACCTCAATTTTGGCAAAAGCATCTATATAGTTTTCTTTGGCAGCTTTAACAAATACATCATAGCGGCCAGCGTTTTTAAATTGGGGCATTGTGCTGCTGTAATCTACACCATCGGTACTGTAGGTAATTACAGCATCTGTTATAGAGGGGCTTGTGCTTACCACGGCATTGTGTGAGTTGGCATCATATGTGCCAGAATATGCAACGGCATCAATGGTTAAATTATCAGAGGGGCTAATGGTAAGTGTGCCTTTTTCGTAGGCTACGGTGTAGTTGTCTATATCTTCGGGGCCGGCTGCAATAATATCATATGTTCCGGCAGGCGAAGCCGAAGTGGCATTGGTGCTGGCAGAAAACCCTGTAGCCGGAAGCGTATCGTTGCCCAATAACCCACTGGGAGAGTAGGTAAATGCGGGCAAAGCATCTCCATAGTTAATTTGCTGGTCGTCTGCGGTTACGGTTAAGGGGGCCTTTTCAATCGTCATTGATGCATTAAGGTAGTACACAGTGTACTGGTCGGTTACATCAATTCCGCTGCGTGTAATTACAGCATCGGTTTGGATAAAAACAACATCATAGAAACCGGCATTTTTGCCAACACTGGTAGCCACAACGCCGGTAATTTCCAGCCCGCTGGGGGTACCGGTATAGCCAGAAACAGTTTGTGTTTGCCCATTATAGGTATTGGTTGCACTGTTTGCTATTAAAGTAATTGCGGTTTTTTGTGCAAAATTTGCGGTGTAAGTGGCAGAAGCTGTTATTGTACTGGGGAAGCTGGGACGCCACCCAACAAAATAATATCCATCATCTGCAATAGCAGTGGGTACGGTTATGGTACTCCAACTGCTTCCGGGGATAATATTTTCTACAAGCAAAGTGCCGCTAAGGGTGCCGCCGGCGCCTGCAACAAAAGTGACAGTTAAGGGGGCGATTTTCCATACAGCGTAAAAAGTGGCGCTGCCTGTAGGGGTATAACTTGCATTTAAGGCATATTCGGGGGTTGTGGCGTTGGGGGTTGTGGCCCAGCCCTCTAAGGTATAGCCGCTGCGGGTAAAAATACCACCTGCCAAATTGGTGGCAGTATTTTTTTCTACAGTCCAAACCACATCCTGGGCCCCACCGGTATAGTTGGCTTTAAAAGTAACCTGAGAAGCCAAGGCCGAGTTAACATACCGGGCTGTTAGCTGCAAGTTGCCGTACATTACGGCAGTGTTGCCGGGGTAATATACTTTGCTGGTGGTGTTATCCTGCCAGCCAACAAATACGGTTCCCCCGGGGGCGGTAAGCAGCTGGGCCGATTGAATCCAGGCAAGTACATTTAGGGCATAAGTAGTTGCATCTGTGGGGGCGCTTCCTGTACCCGCGCCCTTGTTGTAGCCTATGGCAAATCCGTCGGTTTTCCACTGGGCATACAGGTTAATGTCTCCGCTTACCGGTACCTCCCAGTTGTATTGAATAAGCCTTTGGGTGCCGGGTAAATACCAATACCAACCCAAAAATTCTCCAAGGCCCTCATAACCGGTGCCTATGGTGTAGATATTGGGGTCTTTTATATAGTCGTTTTGGGCTGCGCCCTGCCAAGCAACCTGGGTACCGCCAATAGCATCATAAAAATGTGCTGTGTACTGGCTGGATTCCCACTTTGCAAATAATTTTAAATTGGCATTTGGCATGGTGGCAGTGGAAAAATCAAATGGTTTGTTGTACTCGGCATCTAAATACCACCCACGAAAAACATAATTGGTACGGGTGGGGTCACTGGGCAGCTTAGAGGCAAGAGACTCGCCATACATAATATTATTTTGCGCGGCTATAGATGAACCGCCGCGGGTATCAAACGTTAAGCCATAACGTAAACGGTTGTAAAAAAAGTTGAAACCATTGGTTATTTTCTCAGAGCCTTGATGAGAAACCCCCTCAATGGACTTGGGGTTTAAATTTTGAGAATTAGAAAAATATTCTTGCGAATATTCAAGGCTTTTAACATAAGTTTTACCACTGTATGTACGTGTTTCTCCAGTTTCTCCGGGCAATTGCTCAAACCAGTAATTTACCGTTTTTGTAGATCCGGAAGTTACCCAAATGGCATCTAGTGTATAAGCTGTTCCCAAAGAAGGAATCATATCACTGGTAAGCGTTAGGCGGCGTGTTACCCAGTTGGCGCTGGTAAGAGGAGTATCCCAACCGGCAAAGCCATAGTTTAAATCACGCCCGGTATCATACCAGCTTCCCCACCAATCATAAATATCAGCACTTTGAGAATGTGTTGCATTGGGGGATGTGGGCCATACAGCACTTATGTCCTGCTGGTATTTGGCGGTTATAACATAGTTCTGCGGATACGTGTAAGTGATGCCGCCAATAGTCATAGAGGCACGATGATTTCTGTTGCTATCAGTGTTGGAGGATAAGTTTAAATCAAATGTAAGAGTATATACAATCCGTTTATAATATACATTTAAAATAGTGGTTCCGCTGCCCGAAATGCTGGTTGTATCCCCGTGCCTAAACTCGGCGTATTGGATACTGCTTAACCAACCGGAAGCAGCCGAAATACTAGTACCTGCAACGGCTTGTTTTACTTCGCTTTTTTCGTAGGCGTAGTTGGCGGTGTTTGTGCCGGGGTCACCCGATACATTCGGTTTTTCCAGCCAATAAACCACGGTATAGTTTACCGAAACACCTGTCCATACCCCATACAGGGTTGTATCGGCAGAAATGGGGGTAGAAAAATTAAATGCGGCTCCGCCATCGGTTAAAGACCAATGTTTAAAGGTATAACCTGCACGGGTTGGGTTTGCTGGCTTAGAGACCGTAGCCCCATTTTTTACAAGCGCCAAGGGAACATTGCTGCCCTTAGATATAAAGTAAACATAATGCATGTTGGCAAAATGTGGCTGCAGTTGAATATTAGCAGTTATGTTTAAAGAAAAATCATAGGCGCTTCCGTTTAGGTACCAGGCCTCAAATTCCATGCCGGAGGGGGCAGGTATCTCTACTGTAGTGGCAGTAACGGGGGTGCCGTTTTTAACCTCTTTCGAGTCTATTACCTTGCCGTCTGCATCGGTAAACTCTACAAGCCATGTATCCTTAAAACGGGCAACCAAGGTAAAGCTGCCAGAAACAGGCGTATCAAAAGAATATAGTTCATCTTCTAAATACCATCCTATAAAGGCAGTCTTCCCAGCAGGAATAGCAGGGTTCTCAGGTTCTAAAACCAGTCCGCCCTCGTCAACTTCCTGTGTAGTAACCGCATCACCTGCAGTAAAAGTAATCACATACTTTTGTGCAGCAGGCACTTCTGCTTCGGTGGGCATTTTGCCCTGTAAACCAGCCTTTGCGGCAGGTGTGCTTGCCGGGGTGGCAGGCAATGCAGGCTCATCGCCAGTCTCTGCGGCGTCTTCGTCAGAAGGAACCACAGGAGTGCTTTCTGCATTATTGTCCTCGTTGCCGGATATTACAGAAGACGAATTTTCTTCTGCGGCGGCCCAGGCTGCTGCAGGTGTTGCCCCCAGTAAAGAAAACAACATTACCACCGCAAATAGCATGCCTAGTACACGTGTCCATCGTTTGGATTTCATATAATCCTCCCCTTCTTGTGTTAACCAGTTCTTTATAAACAAATACAAGCTAAAAATAGCGAGTGCATTGCCTTTGCAAAACAGCAAAAGCAATGCATTATTTTTCAAATAAATGAAAAACAAAATAAACAACGATGTAAGTAATGTTTATAACAATAATTAAATCACACAAAGGTCACAACACGGTAACGCGAAGTAAATAATGTTTACAAAAACACTTACATCAAAAAAACAGAGGGCTACACAAACTTGCTTTTGTGTAGCCCTCTGTTATTACTAATTAATATTTATGCATGCAATAGTATTATAAATAAAATGAGATAAACAAAAATATATGTTATTGCGTAATATATTTTGTAAAAGGCAGAGGCGTCCCTAAAATATTGTCGTAAATATCGCTACTGCAACTTATCAAAGTTACCGAAATGGTGTTGCCTCCATCACTCGGAATTTCGATTTTTATCGAAAAAATGTACTTTTCCGGCCCAAGAATCCCCTCGGGAACGATTGAGGGGTCTTCCTCTGGCAAAGTATTGGTTTTGTATAAAGTACCCTTTATAGTACCGTCTGCACCCAAGCTAAATGCACCATTATGAAGCAGGGAGTATTCGCTTTCGGTAAAGCCAATTCCAAAATAAACGGTACCCTTTTCTGTATCAACAGTCAAATCTAAAAGTTCGTTGCCAAACAAAAAAGACCCATCTTCTACGCTTTGCAAAGGATAATATCGCCATGCCCCGTTTAAAAAATCAAGATTGGTTTCATCTAATAAAATAACGTCTTCAGGTATTTTATGAGGAAAATCTGCAGGGCTTGTGTGGCCCCATTCCAATACATAATCCTTTTTTGTTAAAGCAGAAGAAGAGGAAGCAGCAGGTGGAGAATAGGAATAAGCAGTGCTATAGGCGGGTTTTGAAGAAACAGCCGAAGAGGAGGAAGGGGCCGCTTGCCCTGAGCAGGATATAAGAAAAACAGATGCAAGCAACATAGCCACAACAGGTACAAAGCGCCTTTTACAAACCATAAAAGATACCCCCTTAATTATTAATATGTATAAAAAGTCTTTTATAATTGTAATACGCTCAAAAAGCCAAAAGTCTTTCAAAAATAGAAAGGTTAAATTTTGCGCAGAAAACAAAAAAAGGGCTAGACAAGCCCCAAAAACGAGTTCCAAAAGTCAAAATCTGCAAATAAAAACCACGCCAGCAGTAAAATGGCAACCAACAAAAGGGTAAGGTTTATCATTTTTCTTTGTGAAGTGCGTTGCGGCAAGTTCCACTTAAACTCGGCCACACACAGTATAATTAAAACGATAACAGCGCAAACCGGTAAGGCAAGCCGCAAAATTGCCGAAGCAATATTGGCGGCAGGCAGCAGGGCTAAAATAACGCACCCAATGCCAATAAAATAAAGAATACGGTCAATCAAAACAAGTGTTTTTAATCGCTTGGCTTCTTGTTCGTTTTTTGGGGGGATTTGTGGCTTTTGGGGTGCGTTATTTAATAAACTCATTGTTGTCCTCTCCTGCGTTCATATTCTTTATTAAAACATTGGGGCTATAGGCATTTAAATTATATTTAATAGTATTATGGCTTTTGGCAAGTAAATGAAATACATAGTTTGAAAACTGGCGGCTGGCAGTTTGCCAAAACCTTTGCGCTTTAAATAGCCGCAATATAAAGCTAAAAATATATATAGTGCTTATAGGGGTATGGTACGCTGTAAATGGTAAGGGTGTCAATAAAAACTATACCCCAAAGCAAGGCTATGCCATAAAAGTGCAAACAAAAACCCCCGGTGTCTATTAACACCGGGGATAGCTTATATTTATAGAAGAAAAAGATAAAGATACTTACAGGCTTGCAAACAATTCTTTTATGCGGCGTGCAGCTTCTTTGGTGCGCTCGGCATCGCCAAAGCCGGTAAGGCGAAAGTACCCTTCGCTCTGTTTGCCAAAACCGGCTCCCGGTGTGCCCACAACGTTTGCCTTGGTAAGCAATAAGTCAAACAGTTCCCACGAGGAAAGGCCTTTAGGGGCAGCCAGCCAAATATAGGGGCTGTCTACACCGCCGCAGTGCCATACGCCTACCTCGGTAAGGGCATCGCTTATTACAGCGGCGTTTTGCTTATAGTATTCAATAGATTCGTGGCAGGCAGCCATGCCCTCAGGGGTAAACACAGCGGCCGCCGCAGCCTGCACTACATAGGGTACTTCGTTAAAACGGGTGGTTTGGCGGCGATTCCACATCTTGTTAAGGCTGGTACCCTCGGGCATAAGCGCCTTGGGTACAATGGTATAACCGCAGCGGGTGCCGGTAAACCCGGCCGTTTTGCTTAAAGAGCAAAACTCAACCGCCACTTCGCGCGCGCCCTCTACCTCAAATATAGAGTGCGGCACCCCCGGGGTTTGTACAAAACACTCGTAAGCGGCATCAAAAAATATAACGGCGCCCACTTCTTTTGCGTAAGCAATCCACTCTTGCAGCTGTTGTGTGGTGTAAGCTGCTCCGGTGGGGTTATTGGGGCTGCAGATGTAAATAATATCGGGGATTTCGCCGCCTTTTGGGGGCATGGGCAAAAATCCGTTATCTCTTGTGCCGGCAATATAGCGTATTTTACGTCCATCCATACGGTTGGCGTCGGCATATGCGGGGTACACAGGGTCTGGCAGCATTACAGTGTTGTCGGCAGAAAAAAGATGCAAAAAATCCGCAATATCACTTTTGGCGCCATCCGATACAAAAATTTCTGCAAGGTCTAATTCTACGCCTCTTTTGGCATAATACCCTGCAATGGCCTCACGCAAAAAGGGATAGCCCTGCTCGGAACCGTATCCGCGAAAAGTT
The DNA here is from genome assembly GCA_047972265.1 of Oscillospiraceae bacterium. Taxonomy (GTDB): domain Bacteria; phylum Bacillota; class Clostridia; order Oscillospirales; family Ruminococcaceae; genus JAAYCI01. Next base: position 10,780 of record JBKEAM010000062.1, read on the forward strand.
TCGGCAACGCCCATTTCGGCAGATGCCTTTTCCAGCGCGTCCACCACCGGTTTTGCCAATGGGCGGGTAACATCGCCAATGCCAAGGCGAATAATATCTGCATTGAGGTTTGCCTCTTTATAGGCGGCCAGACGATGTGCAATTTCGATAAAAAGGTAACTGTCTGTTAAAGACGCGTAATTGGAGTTTAATCTCATTGCTGGTCTCCTTGCTGCGGGATGGTTGTAATACCGGCGCTAGGGCAAAAGCATAAAAGCAAACAACATGTAAAGCGGCGTGGCAAGTACATGTGGTATTTATCCCACCTGTTTATTTAATTTAGCCCTGTTGTTTATTATAGCACAGTTTCACAGCCGTCCATACGGGCGGCGCGGTTTTCGATAGAACTTTTAATAAATTCTCTAAACAGCGGATGTGCACGGTTGGGGCGGCTTTTAAATTCGGGGTGATACTGCACGCCAATAAAATAACGCTTTTCGGGCAATTCAACCGCTTCCACCAGCTTGCCATCGGGGCTAAGGCCCGAAAGAACAAGCCCGGCCTTTTGCATATCTTCACGGTAGTCGTTGTTAAACTCGTACCGGTGACGGTGGCGCTCACCAATTTCTTTTTGGTCATAAATTTCTTGCAGTTTTGTATCTGCTTTAATGGCGCAGGGGTACCGCCCAAGGCGCATGGTGCCGCCCTTTTCAAGGCCCTTTTGGTCGGGCATCAGGTCTATTACCGGGTAGGGGCTTTGTTCGTCAAACTCGCTGGAGTGTGCACCCGTCCAGCCCAGTACATTGCGGGCATATTCTATTACAGCAATTTGCATACCAAGGCAGATGCCAAAGTAAGGAATGTCCTTTTCGCGTGCATACTTGGCGGCCAGTATCTTGCCCTCTATACCACGGTCGCCAAATCCGCCGGGTACCAAAATGCCATCGCAATCACCCAGCATTTCTTCAACAGAAGATGCGGTTACCTCTTCGGCCTCAATCCATTTTATATCTACCACGGCGCTGTTTTCGTAACCTGCGTGGTTTAAACTCTCGCTTACCGACAGGTAGGCATCATGCAGTTTAACATATTTGCCAACAAGCGCAATGCGCACACGCTTGCTGCGCGATGCAATGCGGGAAAGCATCTGGTTCCACTCGGTTAAATCCAGTTCCGGTGTTTCTATCTTTAGCTCGCGGCATACAATGTCCGACAGGTGGCTGCGTTCCAGCATAATGGGGGCTTCGTACAATACAGGCAGGGTGCTGTTTTCTATCACGCAATCCAGCTTTACATTGCAAAAAAGGGATATTTTTTGCCGTATGCCATCTTCCAGCGGCTCGTCGCAGCGGCAAACAATAATGTTGGGCATAATACCAACGCTTTGTAGCTCTTTTACGCTGTGCTGGGTGGGCTTAGATTTATGCTCCCCGCTGCTTTTTACATAAGGTACAAGCGTTACGTGGATATACAGGCAGTTCTCGCGCCCTACCTCTACCCCTACCTGGCGAATGGCCTCTAAAAAAGGGGTGGATTCTATATCACCGGTGGTTCCGCCAATTTCGGTAATAACAACATCGGCCTCGCTGGTGCGGCCCACCTGATAAATAAAGTTTTTAATTTCGCCCGTAATATGAGGAATTACCTGTACGGTCTCGCCAAGATATTCTCCCCGGCGTTCTTTGGTAAGTACATTCCAGTATACCTTGCCGGTGGTAAGGTTAGAGTACTTGTTCAGGTCTTCATCAATAAAGCGCTCGTAATGGCCAAGGTCAAGGTCTGTTTCGGCGCCGTCCTCTGTTACAAAAACCTCTCCGTGCTGGTACGGGCTCATGGTGCCGGGGTCTACATTAATATAAGGGTCCAGCTTTTGGGCCGCCACCTTTAATCCCCTGCATTTTAGCAAACGTCCCAAAGACGCTGCCGTAATGCCTTTGCCAAGTCCGCTAATAACACCGCCTGTTACAAAAATGTACTTGGTTGCCATACACTGCCTCCTTATCAATAATATTTTATTCAAAAGCTGCAATGGGCAGCTTTGTTTTAAGGCCATTTAATACGGAAAACCGCCAAGTTGGAGATTTGGCGGTTTATAAAAAACGATTGTAAAAGAAATGTAAAGCAGAGCTAAAAATAACACTTATCAAGTATATCACAGCACAAATGATTTTCAAGAAAAAACACAGACCAATTTGGCGTAAAAAAATGTGGGTTTTGCCCAAAAAATAAGAGGCAAAACCCACATACAAGGTTATAAGCGGGGAACATATTAAATAAGGATGTATTTATATACTATAAAACAAATCGCCGGAGAGAAAATAGCTACCCCTAAATCACCTAAAATAAAGGTCTTTGGTTGGAAATTGCGGGTCGCAGGTAAAACGAATGCCCAGCTTTAAAAAGGTGGATTCGTCATCGTGGGTAATAATGTCCGAGCAATGGGCATCGCAGCCCCGCAGTTCGGGCAAATGACGCAGAGCCATTTCGGCGGTGGGGTTAATGGCGGCCGAAATGGAAAGTGCCTGCAATACTTCCTCAAGCTTTAAAACCGGGTAGCGACTGCCAAGCATCTCCTTTTTTAGCCGAATGATAGGCTCTAAAACAATGGGAGAAATAAGATGGATAGAATCGGCAATGCCAGCCAATACCTTTAGTGCGTTTAAAACAACACTGGCGGTATCATTCATCAGCTCCGAGGCTTTGCCGGTGATGATGCGCCCATCTTCCAGTTGCAAAGCAACGGCAGAGCGGCCCGAAGCTTCTGACTTTTCGCGTGCGGGCAGTACCACGCTGCGGTCTTGCGCACGTAAAGACAGGGTAGACATCAGGTATTCCAGCCTTTTAATGGTTTCGCTGTCTCCCTGCCCCTGTTTATTGGCGCAGCAAGCCTGAAAATATCGGCGTATAATCTCCTGCCGTCCGGCTTCGCTTACCACCTCATCATCCGATATACAGCGGCCAATCATATTAACGCCCATATCAGTGGGAGACTGGTAAATTACTTCGCCCGAAATGCGCTTTAAAATGGCACGCACAACCGGAAAAACCTCAACATCGCGGTTGTAGTTTACAGCGGTTATACCATATGCTTCTAAATGAAAAGGATCTATCATGTTTACATCTTTTAAATCTGCCGTGGCAGCTTCGTACGCAACATTTACAGGGTGTTGCAGGGGCATATCCCACACAGGGAAGGTTTCGTATTTTGCATATCCTGCGGTGATACCGCGTTTTTGTTCGTGATATAGCTGAGAAAGGCAGGTGGCCAGTTTGCCGCTGCCCGGGCCCGGAGCAGTGACTACCACAAGCGGGCGGGTGGTTTCGATAAACGAGTTGGCGCCATACCCTTCGTCCGAAACAATGGTGTCTACATCCGATGGATAGCCCTTGGTAAGGGTGTGAACATATACACGTTCGCCCCGCATTTCCAGTTTTTTTCTAAAAACATCGGCGGCAGGCTGCCCACCGTACTGGGTAATTAAAATAGCACCTATGTAAATATCCATTCGGCGCAGGTTATCAATTAGGCGCAGGGTATCCAAATCGTAGGTAATGCCCACATCGGCCCGTATTTTATTTTGTTCAATGGCTTTGGCGCTTATGCAAAGAATAAGCTCTGCCTTATCCTTTATTTTCTCCAGCAGCTTTACCTTGCCATTGGGGTCAAAGCCCGGCAACACACGGCTGGCGTGCAAATCGTCAAACAATTTGCCGCCAAACTCTAAATAAAGCTTATCAAACTGCTGCACCCTTGCAACAATTCGCTCGCTTTGTTCTTTTATATAGGTTTCGTTGTTAAAACCAACAGGCCTCCCCACGGCTCTTTCTCCCTTTTTAAAACATATTTTTATACTCATCTACAATTCAGCGCTTATTCTATCATAGGCAGGCAGACGGGGCAACCATGCAAACGGGCAAAGGCCTGCTTTTTATAAGCTAATTTCTATCTGTCCCCATAGGCCGTTCTGTTTTACCCAGGCTTTGTTTTGGTACACGTAACTTGCATCCTCAAACTGCGGCTCAATTACCATTTCTCCCTGCGCGTTTATAAAACCTACCAGCCCGCCAAGGCGCACAGGTGCAAGGCCTTCGTTAAATAAGGTGGGATATTCTTCTTGAAGCACATAGGTTGAAAAAGAGGTCCACATAGGGCTGTACAATGCCTCGGTTATTACTTCTCCGGTAGTGGTGTTAATGTATCCATATAGGTTGTTTTCACCGCGGTACGAAACAATACCCTCGTACACATTTTGGTAATCCTCCCACTTTAAAATAGGGGGGTATAACTCGGTGCCATCCAGATGCATCAATCCCCATTTTTTTCACTTTCAAAAAGAGGGTGCCTTGCTATCGAATTTTCAAACATTTCATCTGCATAACTGGTAAGGGCGGCGTTAAAACTTTCAAAATCTTCCTCTGGCATATCCACTAGGGCAAAGCGGAATACATCGGCATCAATATCCCCAAGATCCCCAATATCGCTTTCTGTTTCATCTAACAAATAAATGGTGTAATCATCGGCACTATAGTAATAGGTTTTCTCGTTGGATTGATTTTTAATAGAACCATCGCCTAAAAAAAGCGGAAGCCCCATTCCATCACTTTGAAAAGCATAGGAAAAATCAGGAATGGCTTTTTGTATTAACTGTCGTGCTTCTAGGCTAATTTCAACACCATCTGGCGTAAAGTAGCTGCTGCTAGGGGCTATAAGTACAGGATCATATATAATAAATGCAAAAAGAGCTTCATCAGAGGAGGATATATCCCCAGACTGTAGATAATTTGTTTTTATAATTTCTTCGCCGGTAGAAAAATCTAAAAGGCTCCAAACATTGCCGGATGAGGAGCTGATGCACATCAAACGGCGATTTTGTGGTTCGGTTTCGGCATCATCGCGGTTATACAGCATCAAAATAGGCGTAACAAAGTCGTAAGTAAGTGTATAGGGTATGGTTTGAATATAAGATTGTGTACTGGGCGTGCTGGTATCAGGTGTGGTTTGCGAAGAAACCAATTGGATTTGTTGCTGGTTACAAGCCAATAATGAAAAGCAAAGGACACTGCACAGTAATCCGCAAAATAACTTTTTCATCTTCTTCCCCTTTTATAATTAAATGCTCCAATAAAACATCTTATAGAGTAATCTCTATCTGCCCCCACAGGCCATTTTGCTTTACCCAGGCTTTGTTTTGATACACGTAGCTTGTATCGTCAAACTGGGGCTCAATTACCATTTCTCCCTGCGCATTTATAAAACCAACAAGCCCGCCAAGGCGCACAGGTGCAAGGCCCTCGTTAAACAAGGTGGGATATTCTTCCTGCACCACACCATCAGAAAAAGAAGTCCACATGGGGCTGTACAGCGCGTCAGTTATTACTTCTCCGATGGTTGTGTTGATGTAGCCATACAAATCATGTTCGCCGCGGTAAGACACAACGCCGCCAGATACATTTTTATAGTCGCCCCACTCTAAAACAGGGGGGTATATCTCGGTGCCGTCCAAACGGCACAGCCCCCATTTTTGCTCGTATGGCAGGCTGGAAGTGAAAAAATTGTCTGTGTCAGACCCCTCAAAATATGTACGGGGGTCGCCATCTACAGAGCGAAAGCGGCATACATCAACATCAATATCGCCTATATCGCTCTCTCTTTCATCCAAAATATAAACAGTAAAGTCATCTGCGCCATAGTAGTATGTTTTGCCGGAGGAAGAATCGGTTATAATTCCATTGCCGGGAAATAAAATGCGTCCTCTTCCGTCTATAGAAATAGTATAGGGAAAAGATGAAAAGGCGTTTTTAACAAGTACATTCGCCTCTTCCATTTCAATTTCTGCTCCCTCTAAATTTAAATAAACTGTCCCAGGGGGATGCAGGGTGGATTCATCCAGCATTGCAAAAAGTGCAGTGCTTTCCGGTTCGCTGTTTTCGGGCAGGGGCACCTTCGACCCTACAATTTCATTGCCAGAAGAAAACTCCACAAGAGTCCAAATATTACCGGTAGATGCACTTATAAACTGCAAACGAGATGTCGAATCCTCATAAGTTAAGATGTTTTCGTCTAAAATCGGCGTCATATAGTCAAAGGTAAGGCTGAGAGGAATGCTGTATTTGTAATTTTGAGTGGAAGGACTGGAGGCACTTGATATAGCTTGTGAAGAAGCAAGCTGACCTGCTGCCCTCCACACGCCAGCAAAGAAAAACAGAGCATACCGCATAGTAAACCGCAAAATAGCTTTTTCATAGATTATTCTCCTCATTTATAAATATAAGCAGGCTGGGTATAAGCTTTGCCGCCTGGCTGGGGTGTATGTAAACAAAGGCTGTAAAAATCCTCTGCAATGGCTTCGCTTTTGGCATATTGGCTTGCCGCTTCTCCGCTTTGCGCCAGTTTAGCCAAAGAGGTAGAAAGGGGCAAAACAGCTGTTTGCTTTGCTTTTTTTAACAATGCCAATCCACGTGTATTGGCGGCCATTACCTGTATAAATGGGGGCGCGGTATGCGCCGGGGTGGGTAGTTGCAGGGCGGTAGCCAGCGCTGTACGGCGTATTCTTGCATGGGCAAATCGTTTCGATTTTGCAAGTGAATACAACTCTTGCAAAGTGCAGGCCTTGGCTGCGGCTTCCGTCATGCGGGCGGCAAGCCCCTCGCCGCTATGGCCGGCATATGGGGCAAAAAAATTGGCTTGTTGGCCGCGCAGCCGCGCCAATAAGGCAAGGCCAAAACGTGCATCATCCCGAATATTGCCCTCTTTAAAACAATCCTTATATAAGTTAAAACAATCCTTGGGCACAAACTGTTGCAGTTTTTGCAAATCTGTGCCGGTTTGTCCCCGCAGCCAACTGGCAGAGGCAATACCGTCCTGCGGCAGGCCGTCGTGGTTTGCACCCTTACGGGATAAAGCCAAAGGTGTGGGCATGCCGCTGTTTAGGGACTTACCGGCCAGGCCTTCGTTTTTTAACCGTAGCAGTGCTTTACAGTATTCTACCCCCAAAATATTGTTGGGGCTGGCCAGCAAAGCCGAGGCACCGGGTAAAAAGGTTTCTGCAGCCTCGGCACGGGCCGCAGCAAAAGAGATCCCTTTTTCCAGTTGCTTTTTAAGCCCTGCTGCAAACGGCTCGGTTTGCAATAGGTTTGCCGCCTGCATAAGGGGGACTATCTCCCCCGCCTCAGCCCCAAAGGCAACAGCATTCAGGCAGCCAAGTGCCGCCAAAACCGAAATACCACCGTAAGCAAAGGGTTCTGCACTTGCAATGGCCCAGGGGGTAGGCAGGCGCAAAACCAAATCGATACCGCCCGCAATGGCAGCCTGTGCCCGCACAAAAGAAGAAAAGAGTGCGGCCTCTCCCCTTTGTACAAAAGGCCCGCTCATTACACATACAAGGGTATCAAAGCCCTCTGCCCGCAGGGTGCTTGCCATCCACTGGTGCCCATTGTGAAAAGGATTGTATTCGGCCACTATTCCGGCGGCCTTGCTGTTTTGCATCCGGTACCTCCTTTTCCTTGAAAACCCCCGCTGTGTGGGGTATAATAACCAATGTTAATTCTATTATATAAGAATGCCTATCCCAAATCAAAAACATATTTTGGCTAAAACAAGCAAAGCATCTTTTATTTTGGTATGTTTTCGTGGGCAATTGGCATCTTCCGGTGGAGCAGTGCCGCAGGGCGCCGGCAAAGCCGGGCAAAAAAACGTGCGGCAAAGGGAGAAGAAAAAAATGAAAGTATTGGTGATTAACAGCGGTTCCTCTTCACTCAAATATCAGTTGATTGATATGGAAACCGAAGGCGTGCTGTGCAAAGGCCTGTGCGAGCGTATTGGCTTGGTTGGCAGCAATGTGGCCCATAAGGCCCATGGGCGCGAGTGGCGTGTAGAAGCCTCTTTGCCCACCCATGCAGAAGCATTTAGCGAAATGCTAAAGCTGATGACCACCGGCGAAAGTGCCGTGGTAAAAGACAAAAGCGAAATTAATGCCGTAGGGCACCGTGTTGTGCATGGCGGTGAAGATTTTTCTACCAGTGTTGTGGTAGACGACAGCGTAATCGAAAAGCTGGTAAAGCTTTCTCCTTTGGCACCTTTGCACAATCCGCCCCAAATTCAGGGCATTCAAAGTGCACGCAAGGTATTTGGCCCCGACGTGCCCCAAACTTGCGTGTTTGATACCGCTTTTCATCAAACCATGCCTCCCGAGGCATATATCTTTGCAATCCCCTACGAGTATTACGAAAAACACTCGTTCCGCCGTTATGGCTTTCACGGTACCAGCCACGCTTATGTAAGCCGCCGCGCTGCTGCCATGCTGGGCAAAGATATTTCTCAGCTTAAAATTGTTACCTGCCATTTGGGCAACGGTTCTTCTATCACCGCCGTAAACAAGGGCAAAAGTGTTGATACCAGCATGGGTATGACCCCCTTGGGAGGCCTGATGATGGGAACCCGCTCGGGCGATTTAGACCCCAGCGTTGCCACCAACCTGGCCGATATGACAGGCGAATACGGCAAGCATTTAAACGACTTTTTAAATACCAAATGCGGGTTTTTGGGTGTTTCGGGCATTTCTAGCGATAACCGCGATATAGAGGCGGCCATGGCCGAGGGCAACCAGCGCGCAAAGCTTACCAGCGAAATGTTTGCATACCAAATTAAAAAGTTTATTGGCAGCTATGCAGCTGCTATGGACGGCCTAGATGCCATTGTGTTTACCGGCGGCATTGGAGAAAACAGCGAAGGCACCCGTAAAGCTGTTTGCGGCGGGTTAAGCTTTTTTGGCGTAGAGATTGACGAGCAGAAAAACCTGCACCGTGGCGAAGAAATGGATATTTCTACCGATAAAGCCAAGGTACGCACACTTGTAATCCCCACCAACGAAGAGTTGATGATTGCAAGAGACACAGCCGAACTTGTAAACACAGCCAAAGGCAACAAAGAAAAGGCTGTAAAAGCATAAGCCAGCCAATATAAAGCAAGTAACAAGCCTCCGGTTTTGCCGGGGGTTTGTTTTTGTATGGGCCGTTTGCATCGGTAAAGTGGTGTGATATACTTACTACTAAAACAAGACGTAAGCTGAAAGGAGGGCTACTTTGATAAAGGTAATTATAGCGGATGATGAAGAGAAAGTAGCGCAGCTTATTTATAACCTGGTAGATTGGCAGGCCCTTGAAATGAAGGTTGTGGGCATTGCGCACAATGGAATAGAAGCCCTTGCGCTGGCAGACCAGTATGCGCCCGATTTGATGATTACTGATGTGCGTATGCCGGGTTGCGATGGGTTATCTTTAATACGGCAGGCAAAACAAAAGTACCCGCAGGTAGAGTTTATCATCATCAGCGGGTACCGGCATTTTGAGTACGCCCAAAGCGCCATACAATACGGCGTGTCGGATTATTTGCTAAAACCCATAAAAAAAGACGAACTGACAGCCACGCTGGAAAAGATGAAAAGCAAATATCAAAACCGGCGCGAGCAGCTTTCGCAGCAGGAGCAACTGCGCCTAAGAATAGCGGACGAAGAACAAAACCTGCGCGCCAGCCTTTTTTTGGATTTGGAAAATGCAGAGTATAAAGCTCTTACGCCCGAACTGCTGAATACCACCTATGGGTACCGCAGCAAGCCCGGTGTTTTTCAAATTATGCTGCTAAAAATAGACGGCGAATACGATTTGATACATGGAGATGGGCTGCAGGTAATGCGGCAAAAGGTTAAGGCTGCCCTGCAAGAAAGGTTTGCGGGCTTTTGCTATGAGTTTCAGGCTGCATTTACCGGCACCACTGTGCGGGTTCTGTTAAATTACGATGCCGAAAAAAGCAACGAAGTGCGCCGCCGTATGCGTGCAGTGCTGGATGCAATACGGGTGCAAAACAGTATTTTTCCGGGGGCGGTATTTACCTGTGCCATAGCCCAGCCGCAAGATTCTCCCGCAGGGCTTACGGGTGCGTTGCAGGCTGCCCGCCGCACGCTGGCTTCGCGTATCTTGCGCGGGGCGGGTGGATTGTTGGAAGCACTGCCCGAAGAAGATGTAAAAACCGAAACCTCTCCCCTTTTGCCCGAGACTACCAAGGCACTGCAAACCGCAATGGAAGTGATGGACAAGCAGGCATTGGCAGGCGTTTTACAACGCTTTGCACAGCGGGTAAAGGCCGATTCTTCTCTTACCGGAGAAGATATTTTGCATCTGGCAGCCGAGGTTTGCTCCTCTTATTTTATGCTTTCCCGCAGCATTGGCATCCGCCTTGCGGATACAGATATGATTTATAACGAGTTTGAAAACCGGCTGGATTTATGCAGCACTCTGGATGGCGTATTGGAATGCCTTACACAAACCATCCTCATTACCTTTTCTGCCGCCCTGCAAACCAAAAGCGAAGAAGAGGGTAAACCGGTGCGCAGTGTAAAACAACATATTTCCAGCCACTACAACCAGCCCATTACGCTGGAGCAAATGGCAGAGCTTGCCGGGTTTAATGCCTCTTATTTTTCTACCCTGTTTAAAAAAGAAACAGGGCAAACCTTTAGCGAGTATTTGCAGGCGGTGCGGATAGAACGCGCCAAAGAATTGCTGCGCGAAACAGACTTGCCCATCTCTCGCATTTGTGAAGATGTGGGCTACAGTGATCTCAAGCATTTTTCGGCCACCTTCCGCAAGGTTACCGGCATCAAACCCGGAGAATTTCGCAAGCTGTATTCGTGAGGAAACAAAATGAAACCTGAAAAAATGCGTTATTTGGCCTACCGCAATGCAGTGCTGCTGGCGGCGTTTTTTTGCGCCTTTTTTATTGCGCTGGGCGGTGTTTGGGTGGTATTTTGGCAAACCGTCAGGCTGCTGTGGCTTTGCGTTACCCTAAGCGCGCTGTTTGTACTGGCCGTGCTAGGCACCTGGCATTTTTTGTATAAACCATACAAAGAGGTGGAAAAAATAGCCACCCTGTTTGCAGCGGGCTATACGTTTGAGGGTATTTTTGCCATGCGCTATCAGGTAAGCCCCGGTATGGAAAAAGCCATAGACCATATAAGAGAGCTGGTAAACTCGCAGGAAATGCTCAGCGCCTCCAAACGGCAGGCACAGTACCTTGCGCTGCAAAACCAAATTAACCCCCATTTTTTGTACAATACACTAGAGGGCATAAGGGGCGAAGCATTGGCCACCGGCAGCCAAAACATTGCATTGATGACGGAGGCACTGGCAACCTTTTTCAGGTATACCATCTCCCGGGTAGAAAATCTGGTTACCTTAGAAGAAGAAATTGCAAATGTAGAAAACTATTTTTTAATACAGCAGTACCGGTTTGGCAAACGCCTTAACCTAAATATAAAGTTTGAAAACGAAGAGGATAAAAACCTGTTAATGGCCGCCCAACTGCCAAAGCTAACCCTGCAGCCACTGGTAGAAAACGCGATTGTACATGGTATAGAGGGCAAGGTGGGGCAGGGCACGGTTACCATTGGTATACAGGGTACCGGCAAACGGATGCTGGTTTTTATCAGGGATGACGGCATGGGGATGGATAGGACAAAGCTGGACGGCCTAAACCAAAAGCTAAGTGCCGCGTCTTTTCAGCACGCAAAAACAGATCAAGACAGCGGGGGCATTGCCTTGGTAAATGTAAACAACCGCATCAGGCTTTTGTTTGGAGAAGAATACGGACTTGCCATCTATTCTACCCCCGGCAGAGGAACCGATGTTGAGGTAACCCTTCCCCTGTTGGAAAAAGACAGTAGCACCCCGGTGGAACTGTCATGAGGCAGGAGGTTCTTCGTGTACAGCGGGTAACCTGCACCGCGCAAGAATCTATGGTGCTGGATAATTTTAACCTGCATATTTTTGCCGGAGAAATTATGGGGCTTATTTTTGTGGATTCTTGTGGCAAGCAAGAACTGGTAGAGTTAATATGCAAAAACCAGCCCCTGCATTACGGGCGGGTATATTACAGGGATAAGCTTGTAAACAGTTACCTGCACAGCCCCCTTACCGATAACCCCGTAACGCTGGTAGAAAAGCACAGCCACCTGGTGGATGATATGAGTGTGGCCGACAATGTTTTTGTGTTGCGCAAGGGTTTTAAAAAATATTATATGCGCCCCAAAATGCTGGCCCAGCAGTTTGAAAGCTTTGCCGCCGAAGCGGGCGTGGATATAAAGGGGAACGGTTTGGTGTGCAACCTTACCCCTTACGAAAAATGCGTGGTGCAATTGCTTAAAGGCATTATTTTGGGGCACCGCTTAATTTTAATACAGGATATAAGCAATGCAATCAGCAGTGCAGAGCTAGTGCGTTTTCAAAATCTTTTACGGCATTATGCGTCAAAAGGGTTTGCCTTTTTATACATGTGCAGCCACCACGAAGAGGCCTTTTCTATCTGCGATCGCGCGGCAGTGGTAGAAAACGGGCAGGTGCAGCGCAATGTAGACAGGCCGGACTTTTTAAATGACATATTTCACGATTATTTATTAGATGCGGGCCTGTTTGGCAGCGGGGTAAAGGTGCCGCACGGAGAAAACACAGCCCTTACTTTTCAGCAGGTATGCACGCAGGGGCTGTACAATGCCAATTTTTCGATAGAAAAAGGCGAATGTGTGGTATTGCTGGATGCCAGCAATACTGCACTGGGGGATATTTTTGACCTGCTTTCGGGCAGGCAAAAGCTGCAATCGGGCAAAATATGGCTGGACGGTGCCGCCTATCCCTCTGCAAAGCACCGCAAAGAGCATGCCATTGGCCTTATACAGGAGTCTCCGGTAACCAGCACCCTGCTGCCGGATTTTAGCTACTTGGACAATCTGTGTTTTTTGGCGGGAGAAAAACAATCCAATATGTGGAGATGCCCCCGTATGCGCAAAAGCATCCGCAAGGAGTATCTGCCCTACATTGGGCCGGATATTGATGCCACAGATATCCATATGCTCTCCCCCACCTCTTTGTACAACTTGGTGTACTATCGGCAACATTTGTACAACCCAAAACTACTGGTAATTATGCAGCCCTTTTTTGGGGCCGATATGTATTTGCGGCGGCATATCTTAGCGCTTATTGATACCATCCGCAAAAAAGGCATAGCTGTTTTAATGCTGGCCATCAATATCTCCGATAGCCCCGTGGTGGCCGATAGGCTGTTGGTACTGCAAAATGGCGGCATAACCACCGAGTACAGCAGCAAGGATATGGAAAGGCTAAACAGGCAAAAAAATCTATAGCAGCAAAACACTCCCGGCAGCTTTGCCGGGAGTGTTTTTATTTCTTTAACAGGCAACATGCACAGTAGTATTTATATATAGTTGTGCAATTTGACGTGATGTGCACAAAAGTTCCAATAAAACCCCCCCTTCAACCAAAAACTATCCCCTGTTTTTTAAATGTGGCAGCAGGGTATACTTGCTATTGTAAATGAAAGGCGGGCGAAATAAATGCAGCAAACTACAAACAGCGAGCCCATTGTACAAATGTCCCATATCAATAAATTTTTTCCAGGCGTTAAAGCGCTGGATGATGTTTCGTTTGAGTTGCGCGCCGGGGAAGTTATGGCGCTGTTGGGAGAAAATGGAGCCGGTAAAAGTACCCTGATGAAGATATTGTCGGGCGTATATACCCGCGATTCTGGCGAAGTAAGCATTTTTGGGCAGGAGGTTGGAGACCTTACCCCTAAAAAAGCGCAGGAACACGGTGTTGCAATTATTCACCAAGAGCTTAACATGTGCTCGCACCTTACGGTAACCCAAAACATATTTTTGGGGCGTGAAGAAGTAAATAAAGGTCTGCTGGCAAGCAACCATATGCGCAAGGCTGCGCAGGCGGTGCTGGATGGGCTGAAGATAGATATAGACCCGGATGATGTGGTGGGAGACCTGCCTGTATCTAAACAACAGATGGTAGAAATAGCCAAGGCGCTTTCTACCAATGCGCGTATCTTAATTATGGATGAGCCCACCAGCGCCCTTACCAGCAAAGAGATAGAAGACCTGTTTGACATTATACGCAACCTGCGTGCCAATGGCGTAGGCATTGTATATATCTCTCACCGGCTAGAAGAATTGCAAGAAATTGTAGACCGCGTAACCATTATGCGAGACAGCAAATTTATTTGCAGGGCCGATTTTAAAGACCTTACCATGGATGAAATTATTTCCAACATGGTAGGCCGTGAAATTAAAGAAAAATTCCCTCGTGGAGATGCAAACCGAGGCAAAAAGGTACTGGAAGTTAAAAACCTGAACGCCGGCCGCATGGTGCGGGATGTGAACTTTGATTTGTTTGAGGGCGAAATTGTAGGTTTTGCCGGGCTGATGGGTGCAGGCCGTACCGAAACAACACGCGCCATTTTTGGGGTAGACCGCAAAGAAAGCGGGCAGATTATTTTAGACGGTAAAGAGATTAAAATAAACAGCCCCATCGATTCTATCCGCGCAGGCATTGTATTAGCACCGGAAGACAGAAAAAAAGACGGGCTTTGCACCAAACTTTCTATCCGAGAAAATTTGGCCCTGCCCAACCTGGATATTGTGTGCCTGCCGGGCGGCGTTATCAACCTTAAAAAAGAAAGAGACCTTGTGTCCAAAGCATGCAATTCTCTTGCGGTAAAAATGTCTGGGCCGGATGCCGCCGCTGCCAGCCTTTCGGGTGGTAACCAGCAAAAACTGGTGGTTGCCAAGTGGCTGGCTCGCAACTCTCGCGTTGTTATTTTTGATGAACCTACCCGCGGCATTGACGTAGCCGCCAAGGTAGAGATTTATAACCTGATGAACGAGCTTAAACGGCAGGGCATTTGCGTAATGTTTGTTTCGTCCGAAATGCCCGAAGTTCTTGGCATTGCAGACCGTATTATTGTAATGTGCGATGGCCGCATTACCGGCGAGCTAGACGCGCGCAGTACCACCCAAAACGAGATTTTGGCTTATGCCACCCGCTTTGAAAACAAAAAGAACAGCCAGGCAGTATAACAAAATGTAACGTACAGATATTAGGAAAAGAGGAGCGTTTGGCATGCAGCAAACTAGAACCAAAAACCCGTTAAAAAGGCTTACGTCCATCCGGGGCGTGGGGCAAATTATTACCGTTACCTGTGGCCTTATTGTATTGTGTATCGTTTTTGCAATCTTAAACCCAAACTTCTTTCAAAGTAAAAACATCCTTAACCTGCTGCGGCAGATAGCGCCTATTCTTATTATAGGCATTGGCCAAAGTTATGTACTTATCACCGGCAATATAGACCTTTCTATTGGTTCGGTGGTAGGTATGAGCTGTATGGTGTCGGCCACGCTGATGACAAAGGGTGTAAACCCTTGGGTAGCGGTGGTTATAACACTGGCTTGTTGTGTGGGTCTTGGTTTTGTAAACGGATTTTTGGTTGCAAAATGCCAATTGCCTCCCTTTATTGCAACCCTTGGCACCATGACCATTTGCCGTGGTATTGCGCAAATTGCAAACAACAACTATAATACCGATTCTATCGGTGCAGCGGCTTCCGGATTTCAAAATGTATTTTATTACGGCAGCTTTGCAGGTCTGTTTAATACCATTTGGATTGCGCTTGGCCTGTGGCTTGTTTTTAACTTCTTGCTTTCTATGACTCGTACCGGCCGTCACATTTACGCCATTGGCAGCAATGCAGATGCAGCCAAACTAAGCGGTGTAAACGTTGTTTCTACCACCACCAAAGCATATTTGGTAAGCGCTTTTTGCGCAGGCGTGGTTGGCCTTATTACAGCGGCTACCACAGGCATTGGCACCATGGACGCAGGCACCAGCTACGAAATGTACGCCGTTGCCGCAAGCGTAATTGGCGGTGTATCCACCCTTGGCGGGCAGGGCCTGCTGCTGGGTACCGTTATTGGCGCTTCTATTTGGGGCGTATTGCAAAACGGTCTGCAATTTGCGGGTGCGCCGGTTGCCATTCGTAACATTGTAATTGGTGTTATTGTGGTTCTGTCGGTACTGCTTGATGTTATTGTACGCCGCGGCACCCCCCGCCGTTACAAAGAAAAAACGCCTGCTACCCCAGAGGCGGCAAAATAGGTGATTAAAGCACATGCTTTAACATATATAAAGAAAATGGAGGAACTAGAATGAAAAAGGTACTTGCATTTATTACCGCTTCTCTTATGGCAATGATGCTGCTGGCCGGTTGTGGCGGCGGCGCATCCTCTGCAGCGCCCGCATCCAGCACTCCTGCTGGCAGCACCAGCACTGCAGCTCCCTCTGGCGACCAGTATAAAATCTATCTCATCACCATGGACCAACAGGACCAGCACTGGGTAAACGTAGATAAGGGTGCCCAAAAAGCTGTAGAAGAGCTTGGCGCAGACAAAGTAGCTTACAAATGGCTGGCTCCCGACGTAAAAGACGACGCAAAACAAATTGAGCAGATTAACAATGCTGTTGCCGACGGCGCCGACGTAATTTTGCTGGCTGCAAACGGCAGAACCGCCGTTACCTCTGCCCTTACCGCTGCTGCCGCCGAAGGTGTTAAGCTTGTTTATGTTGACTCTCCTGCCGATTTTGACGCAGCCCACACCTTTGCTACCGATAACACCGCTGCCGGCAAAACAGCTGGCGAGCAAATGCTGGCCGAACTGCAAGCAAAAGGCGTTACCTCGGGCGATATCGGCATTGTAGGCGTAAGCCCCTCTACCGATTCTACCGTACAGCGCGAAACAGGCTTCCGCTCTGCTTTTGAAGGCACCGACTTTAACCTGCTTACCACACAGTATGGCGAAGGCGACGCAGTTAAGAGCAAAGACATTGCTTCTGGCTACATTTCTCAGGGCGTTGTAGGCATCTTTGGCACTAACGAAGGCTCTACCGTTGGTACTGGCAATGCCATTAAAGAAGACGGCAACTCTATTGTTGGCGTTGGCTTCGACAAATCCGACATGATCCAAACTCTTATCAAAGAGGGCTCTCTGCTGTGCGCTATGGCTCAAAACCCCGACGTAATGGGCTATGACAGCGTAATTTATGCATACGGCCTGCTGGCTGGCACCGAAACAGCCGACGGCGGCATCACCGATACCGGCGTTACCGTTTTGGATAAAGCAGCCCTTGCATAATTTTGCAAAATCAGATACGTTATAAAGGGCGGCCCCGTAAAAGGGGCCGCTTTTATACCAATAGCAAAAAGCGAGGTTTTAGTATATGAAACGTTCTGAAATAAATGTTATTTTAAAACAGGCAATGTCCTTTATCGATTCTTTTAAATTTGCACTGCCTCCCTTTGCACACTGGACCCCTGAAGAGTGGGCAGCCAAAGGGCAAGAGTGCGACGAAATACGTGATAATATGCTGGGCTGGGATATTACAGATTATGGCCTGGGCAACTTTGAAAAAGTAGGCCTTGTGCTTGTAACCCTGCGCAATGGCAATCACAGTAACCCCAAGTACAATAAACCCTATGCAGAAAAACTGCTTATCAGCCAGGAAGGGCAAGTATGCACCATGCACTTTCACTGGAGCAAAATGGAAGATATCATCAACCGCGGCGGCGGTGTTTTAATGATGCAGCTATACAATTCTACCCAAGATGAGCAGTTGGCAGATACCGATGTTACCATTGTAAGCGATGGGGTAGAAATTACTGTGCCGGCAGGCACTACACTAGAATTGCTGCCCGGGCAAAGTGTAACCCTTACCCGCGGTACCTACCACTCTTTTTGGGCAAAGCCGGGCAATGGCCCCGTGCTGATTGGCGAAGTAAGCCAAACCAACGACGACAATACAGACAACCGTTTT
>JBKEAM010000091.1:0-15223 GCA_047972265.1 Oscillospiraceae bacterium
CCTCTTTTACCAAGGCCGCTGTCTCTTTCTTCAAAGGTTCCTTTTTCATCAATGATACCTCTCTGATTTTTTGCAAAGATTATGTTGCAATATAAATGTTTACAATATTTACAGTTACTAAAAACAATACGATTCACAAAACCAAATCGGCTTCAAAATAAGCATAAATTTTAAAAAACATTTCTTTGCATAACAGCAAAGTCTGAAAAAAAGATATTTTAAAAAATAGCGCGACCCAGCTAAATGTATAATTATTTATAGTGTAACATACCTTTGATGTTTTTTGCAAACAATATTGTTTATTTTGCCCTATTATTTTAACCGCTTACACTGTAAAGTTTTTGGTATTTTGCAAATAAATGTATATTTTTGCCTTTTAAAAAATTAATTTATTTATCTTCTACTCTAACATATCAACAAAAAGCAGAGGCCGAAAGATAAAAATCATTAGGCCTCTGCTTTTTAAGTATTTAAAACGTTTTTACTCGTTTAAATGTTTGTTTTTCATCTTCTTCTTGGTTATCTTTGCGTTTTTTATAAGATGTGTAAGCCCTGCCCGCAATTACGATGAGCATTTGAACAACAAATACCAACAGTACCAGAACAGTCCAGCGGTTTACCCACGCCATAGACAGCGTAAGGTTTTCAAGCAAGAGGAAGAGCATCAAAAGTGCTGCGCCGACGGCGGCGCCTAAAATTGCGAATATGCGGAACGGCTTTTTGCTTTTACCTGCTGCTTCATCATATTCCACATCATAATCTGACGTAAGGCGTCTTGCTTCTTTTTTAAATAAAGACATTACAAGCGCCAGAGAAACGGCAACAGCGGTAATGGTAATGATAAGGTTAAGCAAAGACCACGCGCCCGCTTCGGTTAAGCTGCCATAAGGGATATCGGAAAGGCTGGGGAATCCTCCGCTTGGCCCATTTGCGCCGGCACCAGCGGAAGAAGAACTTTGCGACGGAGTTACGATGCCCCCTGTACCGCCCGAAGAGCTGTCGCTGCCAGATTCTGACGGTGTGCTAGATTCGGACGAGGTGGGTGGTGTGCTGGAAGAACTTCCATTTTCGCGCCACACAGCCATAAAGGTAATGTTTTGATTAATTGCAAGGGTATTGCCCGGCTGGTACACAGTACCATTAAAGCTCCATCCTGCAAAGGTATACCCAGTGCGCTGCACTGTACCACTGTCTTTAATGGTTGCCACCGCACCGGCTGTATATGCATTTGTATCGCTTTGGCTGCCTGTGCCACCATTGTTATTGTATGTAACCACATAGCTGGTTTGCGGGGTAGAATCCTGATGCCAAACTGCATACAGGGTTATATCGCTGTTAACCACATCGCTGTTAAAGTTCCACGCGTTGGTGCCTGCGCTTTCTTTATACCAGCCCACAAAAGTAAAGCCTGTGCGAGTGGGGTTAGCGGGCTGCTGCCCTGCCAAAACGGTACCGGCTTTTATATTGGGTATAGATGCCACCTGCGTACCGCCCTGTGAATCGAACTTTACGGTGTATGATTGTATATCGTAGTACATTTTTATAACCAATTTAGGAGAATTGGCCACAACCCCCTGTGTATTGCCGGTTGCTGCATTGTGCGCGTACCCCACAAAGCTTTTTGCCTGGCCTTTTACTGTACTGCCAAGGGCAGCCGTAAGGGTTTCGGTTGTTTCTGGGGTTGCAAAGTATTTGTCGTCTGCACCTGTGGCTGCCGGGTTTTGCAGGTAGTGTTCTACAGTGTAGTCTACACCGTTATTAATATTATAGTAGAACACAATTACATTTTGCTGGATATCCTGCGGGGTTACCTCGTACGAAAGTACTTTGGTTTTTTGGTACACATCGGGCGTATAGCCCGATACCGGCAAATAAGCTTCTACCACACGTGCCAGCTCGCTGTCTGATACAATTTTGCCGTTACTTTGTCCCAATATAGCATCCGGAATAAGCTCTCCGTCGGAGGCATATCGGTACTCTATTTTATATGAGAGCGTGGTAAAGGGCTGGTATACAAACTCAACCACATTATTTTCGGGCAGTTCTACCAGGCTGATGCTTTTGGTGGCAACATCCGGCACATATTTTTGCCCATCGTCAATTGCTGCGGTTTCGGTTACCGTCTGCCCTGCCAAACCATTTTTAATTACACTGGGGGCATACTCGCCTCCATCTGCTTTTGTATATTTTACGGTGTATGTGGTAGATTCGTTGCTCCATACGGCGTACAAAGTAAACGAATCGGCTACAGGCTTATCAAATACATAGCGGCTGCCCGTACCTGCCGCATCAGCGTACCATCCTTTAAATGCATACCCCTCACGCTGGGGGCGGCCCGGCTCTTGCGCTACATCGCCATGGTCTACCCTTTGGGCATTGGGCGCCTCATCTACCCCGGCATAGTTAACATCAAAGCTTACTGTATGCTGGTTTTTTACCCATTTGGCATACAGCATGGTGTTGGCCGCCGGGATTATATCAAATACAAAGGCATCGCCCTCACCGTACTCGTTTTTAAACCAACCGGCAAAATGGTACCCTTCACGGGTGGGGTCTGCCGGCGCATTTGCGCTTATATCGTCTTGATAGCGCCCCGAGAAGGACGCAGGCGCTGCGCTGCCTCCCAATGTATTAAACTCTACAACAGAGGTGTTACGGCTATAGTAATAGTAGCCGTGGTATTCCCCGGTAGAACCATCCTGTACAAAGTTTTGGAAGTTGCCGGATTTATAGGTAAAGCCCAAAATGGTGTTTACATTGCTATCCAACAGGTTTACATCGGTATTTTTGTTCTTAAAAACAACCAATTGGTCTAGGTCTTCTTCGTACTTAATACCGTTGTATATTTTTCCGTATTCTTCAGACGTTTGGTCTAACATTTCTATATAATAATGGATGCTATAGGTAAAGTTGTTGGGGTTTGGCACACCATAATAATCCCTGCTTGTAAGCATGTTGTTAAGGCCGGTGGTCCAGTTGCCCCACTGGTTTGTTTTTTGGCTCATCCATCGGTAATTAAAAAACTCTTCACCCATGGCATACCATTCGCTGCGGATATCGCTGCCATATTTGGCACGGATGATTTTATAGGGTTCGGTTTCGATAGAGTTAATCCACTCATTGGGGTCCCAATCGTTATATTTAAAGCCACGGTAAAATTTAAGCTCGCAAATTTGGCGGTCGTAATATACGTTTACCAGTGTGCTGCCATCGGCTTGTATTATTTTATTGTCTACACGCAAAATCTCAAGGCCGGTATAGGCTGGCATGTCCTCTGTTTGCAGCTGGCTCATGCTGCCTACCTCCCCCTGTGTAAGGCTGGGGTGGGTAATAACCCGGCTGTACTCGTACGTGCCAAAGTCACTTGCAGATTCAATCCAGATGGCTGCCTTAAACATAGCGTTTTGGGCCGTCCATTTGGCAAATAGGGTAATATCCTGCGCACCCATTGTAACCTGGGTGCCCACATAGGGCTGGGTTTTGTTTGCGTCAGTATACCAGCCCTCAAACACATACCCATCGGCGGTAGGGTTTGCTGGCAGTGTAGCAGTTTGCTCATATTTTAATGCAATGGGTTCTACATAGGCTTTGCCATCGGTTTTAAAGTATACATAGTTTTCCTGCCTTGTATAGCGCACAACAATTGTGGTGCTGCCGTCGGCCGCAATGGCCGACTGTGTGATGTTTTGCGCGGCAAAGCCGGCTACAGTATAGGCGCTTGCACTTGTTGTTTCGCCAGTAGCCCCATGCAGGGTTTGCTGGGGGTAAGAAGCATCGGCCACATAGTTGCCCGACAAATCCTCAAACAAATGCTGTACGGTATAGGCCGTTTGCCCTGCCGGAGAATACCATACATCTACCACCACGTTGGTACCGCCCATTGTGCCGCTTACAGCCGCTTGGCTGGGCAGGTAACCCGCTACCGCGGGCGAAGGTACAGAATAGGTTTCATCCTGCAAAAACTGACCATAAAAAGACTCTGCCGCCACACTGCCCCCCAGGGGATTGGTACCGTCCTCTAAATAAAAGTAGTTAACGGTAAGCAGTTGAGGTTGTTTTTCTTCCTCTGCCTGTGGGGCGGGCGCATTTGCCGCTGCCACCTGTGCTTTTTGGTAGTAAACAGTTACGGCAACATCGGCATTTTGCACTGTACCCTGTACCACCGTTGTATCTGCCACATAGCCGCTTATTTGCGGCGAAGGCAGTTTATAGCTTTCGCCCTGCATATATTGTGCCGTGTACTGGGGCGCAGCCTGTGTCCCCTACTGGCCTGCATATATATAATTTATAGTTATTGTGTATTGCTGGGGCTGCGGCTGGGCAGGTTCATTTTCCTGCTCTTCTTCACCGGCTGTTTCTGCCACTTGGGTAAAGCCGCTTTGGTCTTCGGGTTCTGTCACGTTGTTCCATCCCTGTGCTCCTGCTGCATCAACAGTTTCAGAAACAGTTTCCTGCGCTTCGCCGGGCTCTGCTTCTAAAGCATGCAGCGAAACGGCAAATACATTGCTAAGTATAAGCAGAGACAATATGCCCCCTACTATTGCTGTTTTTGCCATTTTTTTCATATATGGTCTCCTTTAAACTCTTGGCTGCAATTAAACATCCAGCACTTATTTACGGTTTTGCAGCCGCAAGGCTGCCCATTCACTAATGTATTGCAGAAGCTTTGGCAGCACCTATTGGTTTTGCACCAACTTTCCACG
Organism: Oscillospiraceae bacterium; assembly: GCA_047972265.1. Lineage (GTDB taxonomy): Bacteria > Bacillota > Clostridia > Oscillospirales > Ruminococcaceae > JAAYCI01. Next base: position 4,704 of record JBKEAM010000091.1, read on the forward strand.
AATATAACTATACCTAAAAAGTGTATTTGAAATAACCCAAATAACGTAAACGACATTTATTTTTCGCAAACGACAAGCGCGTCATTTTTCGATTTCTCGATAAAATAACGCGCTTATTCGATAATTATTTTATTTTTATAAACAATACTTACAATACAATTGAATTTTACTGCATTTTTTTATGCAATACCAACAAAGGTTTAAAAGAAAAGAAGTTACGGAAATACACCGCGAATTTGTTTTGCTCTGCTTAGCCTTTGCAAGGCTACCATATAGGCTGCAATTCTAAAATCAACCCCGTCTTGCTTTACTATTCCCAGTACATTTTGAAATGCCCTTACCATTATTTTGCCAAGTGTTTGGTTTATTTGTTGTTCGTCCCATGTTAGGTTTTGGATATTTTGCACCCATTCAAAATAAGATACCACTACCCCACCGGCATTGGCCAAAATGTCGGGCACTACCACTATCCCCTTGTTGTGCAGTATTTCGTCTGCCTCAACACTGGTGGGGCCGTTTGCTCCCTCTACAATTAGGCTTGCTTTTATTTTGTTTGCATTTTCGGCTGTAATCTGGTTTTCCAGCGCACAGGGTATCAGCACATCGCACTCGCAGGATATTAAATCTTCGTTAGAGATGTTTACCGCCCCGTTTTCGGCATAGCCTTGCAGGCTGCCCTTATTTTGCTGCAGGTGGCTGCGTATTGCAGGGATATCCAACCCTTCTTTTTTATACAGGCCGCCGTTTACATCGCTTACGGCCACAATTGTACAGCCCTCTTGGTGCAAAATGGCCGCTGCGTTGCCGCCCACATTGCCCATGCCCTGTACGGCTACACTTACACCTTTGGCACTCATGCCCAAATACTCCAGCGCTTGCAGGGTTATAATGCTTACGCCCCGCCCGGTGGCTTCGGGGCGGCCCAAAGAGCCGCCTATTTCTATCGATTTGCCTGTAACACTGCCCGGCACTGCATAGCCCTTAAACATGCTGTAGGTGTCCATAATCCACCCCATTACCTCGGCATTGGTATTTACATCGGGCGCAGGGATGTCACGTTCTGGCCCAATGATGGGTAAAATCATTGCGGTGTAGCGTCGGGTGAGGCGCTCCAGCTCTGCCTTAGAAAGTTCTGAAACATCTACCTTTACCGCACCTTTGGCGCCGCCATAGGGGATATCCACCACTGCGCATTTAAAACTCATCCACGCAGCCAGCGCTTTTACCTCGTCCATATCCACTTGCTGGTGATACCGTATACCACCCTTGCAGGGGCCGCGAGAGCTGGAATGCTGTACCCTGTACCCATCAAACACACGTATATCGCCATTATCCATACGCACCGGTATCGATACTTTTAGTTCTCTTTCGGGGTATTTAATGGCTTCGTAATCGTTCTTTTCCAGCCCCAGTTTTTGGGCCGCCTGCTCTAAAACTTCCAGCATATTGTTGTAAGGATTGTACGTTTGCATAGACATAAAGGGTGCCTCCATCCATCTGGTATTTTATTTTTTCGCTAAAAAGACTGCATGGGATACCCATACAGTCTTTTGACGCTTATAAACTTTCAAGTTTCTTTTAGCTTACACCAAAAGCTTTTGTTCAGGGTACAAAGGACTGTGCGTATTTGGTAAATTCTTCTTCACTGCCAAAATCGTAGTAAGAAGGTACGGTAACTTTTCCATCTGCAATGTCCTGTGCAGCGGCTTCTACCTTTGCAATAGCATCTGCCGGTACCAGCTCACGGAAGTGGTCGTTGTCTACATAACCAACAGAACCGGTAGAAAGGCCCAAAACTTCGGCTGTGCCAAACAGCTCTTCGCCATCGTTAATGCGCATAAAGGTGCTGTAGATAGAGTTGCCAGCTTCTTTAAGCATAGAGGTAAGGATTACTTCGGCGTATGCGTTGCCCTGATCGGAGTAAAGCTGATACTGGTCGCTGTCTACGCCAATGGCATAGGTGCCCAGTTTGTGGGCGGCTTCAAATACGCCAACGCCTGCGTTGCCAGACAAGGGGAAGCATACGTCTGCTTTATAGGTGTTGTACTGTGCGGTGTAAAGTTCCTGCATCATAGCGGTATCTGTCCAGTTGCCCATAAATCCGTTTACTACTTTAATTTCGGGGTTGTAGGCCTGTGCGCCGGCCATGTAACCAACCATAAAGTCACAAATAGTGGGGTTTTGCATGCCGCCAATGGTGCCGATAACGCCAGATTCGCTCATAGCAGCGGCAACCATACCTACCAGATAGCTGCCCTCGTTTTGGGCGTAGCTGATGTAGTATACGTTCTCCAGCGGGTTTTCGATTTCACGTGCGGTATCAAACAAGATAAAACGCATATCCGGATAGCTGGGTGCAGCTGCTTCTACATAATCTTTGTAGGTAGCGCCGCAAATCAGATAATCTGCGCCAGAATCGCAAATGTCTAAAACATATGCTTCGTACTTAGAAGAGTCTTCGCCGCATTCTACGTACTGGGTTTGGTAGCCAAGCTCGCCAAGGCTTTCTACACCTTTTTTAGCGGCGTCCATGTAGGACAAATCGCCAAAGGCGGAAACCATCAAAACCAGCTTGGTGTCGGAATAATCTGCGCTGCCGCTTGCGCCCGAAGAACCGACGCTGCCGGAGGGGGTGGTAGTGGAGCCGGAAGAACTTTGACCACAGGCTGCCAGTGATAATGCCAGTACAAATACAACAAGCAATGATAGAACCTTTTTCATACAGTCACTCCCTTTAATATGTTTAACTTAATAAGCAGAAAACACCGGATATGTTTTGCTGTTATTTCACAGATGTTTGGGCCTTTTTCTTTTTCTTATTGTTTGCCCGCACTTCGTTGATAATAGAGATAAGCACAATGCCAACCACTGTTACCGCGTACGGAATCATAAGCACAAAATCGGTTGGCGCGTTAGAAAATACTGTTTGCACCGTATTGGCTGTGGCGCTTGAAGTACCAAACAGAAGAGATGCCAGCAGTGCGCCTACCGGCGAACCGTTTGCCATGTTGGAGGCCGCCAAACCAATGTAGCCGCGGCCCGCAACCATATCGCGAGAGAATAGCTGCACATAACCCATAGACATAAATGCGCCGCCTATGCCCGCAATGGCACCCGAAATCATGAAAGAGGTAAAGCAGATTTTTTTAACCGAAATGCCTACACTTGCAGCAGCATCGGGGTTTTCGCTTACAGAGCGCATACGCAGACCCAAGCGTGTTTTGTAGATAAGCACCCATACCAAAAATACAGCTACAAATGCCAAATAAGTAAGGATGTTGTGCCCGCTGATGACCTGCCCTATAAATGGAATATCTTTGATAAGCGGGATATTGATGCTGGGCAGTGCCAAGCTTTTAATTACCGCCGCCGAGTTGGACTTTGTGCCGGTAAACAAAAACAGTACAAATACCGTTCCGCCTGCCGCGGCAAGGTTTAGCGCAATGTTGGTAAGGTACAAATCGGCACTGCCGATAAAGGTGGCGTAGCTGATGATAAAGCCAATAACCACACCCGCCAGCATGGCACCCAGTAAGCCCAACAGGGCGCTTTGGGTAAACCCGCTTACCAGTACACCCGTTAGGGCTGCGCACAGCATCATACTTTCTATGGCCATGTTCATCAGGCCTGTTTTTTTACATACCGCAGCAGCAAGCGCCGCAAATATGATAGGCGTAGAGAACCGCAAAATTGAGTAAAGAAATGTAGAAATCCATTGTGCAGTAAACATTTTATTCTCCTCCCGCCTTATTGTTTAGCAGTCTCAGCTTTTGCCAAAGACTCTTTTGCATTTTTAAAGATAAGCTTGTTTTTAAAGCTGGAGAGGAACAGCTCGGCCGCTACAAGCAGGATGATAATGCCCTGAATGATGGTAACAAACTCGGCCGGGATATCGGTAGTGCGGTTTACAATGTCGGCACCAATGCGGATATAGGCCAGCAAAAATGCTGTTAGAGGCACCAGCGCCGGGTTACGCTTGGCAAGTACGGCTACAATTAAACCGTCAAACCCGTGCTGGGTAAGGTTTACCCACTGAAAACGCCTGTACATACCCATAATTTCTACCGCGCCACCCATGCCCGCAAAAACACCGCCCACAACCTGTGCCATAACGGTGGTGCTCATAATGCCAATACCGGCATATTTTGCAAAGCTGGGGCTGCTGCCTACAGTGCGCAGGCCGTACCCAAAGGTGGTTTTGTAAAACAACAAACATACCAGCAGGGTGCACACCAATGCAATGATAAGCCCAAAGTGCACTGTGGTTTTCGGGATAAGGTTTGGCAGGCTGCTGCGTGTGGGCAGCTCTACACTGCCGGTGTATGCAATGGTAGAGTCTTTGATGTTGTACTTTAAGATGTGCTGTACCAAAAAGTTGAGCATGTAGTTCATCATAAGAGAGATAACCACAACATTGGCCTTAAAGCGGGCATCCAGCAAAGCCGGAATGGCAGCGATAGCACCGCCGCAAACTGCCCCAATCAAAATCATAATCAACATCATTACCGGGCCGGACATGTTGCTGTCTGCCATGGAGATAGCAAACCAGCTTGCCATACAGCCCGAAAAAAGGAACACGCCCTCGCCCACAAGGTTAAACTTGTTTACGGCGTACATAAAGCACATGCAAAGGCCTGTAAAAATAAACGGGGTTGCCAGAGAGACAACGTCGCCAAACCGGCGCAGGGTAGAGAAGGGGCCAAATACAAACTGGCCAATGGCGTAACCAGGGTCATCACTGATTAAAAACAAAATGATAAGTGCTACAATATACGCCACAGCCATTGCTGCCACTATGCGTATAATTTCAAATATGGCCTCTATGCGTCTTGTCTTTTTCACAGCAGACCCTCCATCTCTTCAGCCGTCATGGTGCGCAGGCCCAGCATATATTCTCCCAATAAATCTTCTGATACTTTGCTGGCCTCGGGGAAAGCAGCCACTATTTTGCCCTTGCGCATTACCAGCAGGCGGTCGCTAACTTCCAGCACCTCGTTTAAGTCTGCCGAGATAAGCAATACTGCCGTATCGCTGCCGCGCGCTTTTTTAATAAGCGTTTTACGAATCATCTCGGTGGTGCCTACGTCTATACCGCGTGTGGGCTGGTTTGCAATAATAAGGTTTGACGGAGAGGTAAATTCCCGTGCAATAACCACTTTTTGGATATTACCGCCCGACAACATACGTACGGGCTGGTTGCGGCCATCGCAGGCAATTTCAAAATCTTTAATGTACTGGTCTATAATGGCGTTGATATCTTTATCCTTTAAAAACCCGCCCTTAGAGCAGCTTTTGGTTCTAAACCTGTCTGCAATGATGTTGTCTTTAATAGACATTTGGGGTGCACAGCCAAACTTCATGCGGTCCTCGTGGATATAAGCAAGACCCAAATCTCTTACCTGGCGTATGCTTTTGCCCTTTACCTCGGTTTGGTTAATGGTAACCGAGCCGCTGTGGTAGGGCAGCATGCCTGCCAATACATCCGAAAGCTCTGTTTGGCCGTTGCCCTCTACCCCTGCAATGCCCACAATTTCGCCCTCGTTTACACTTAAGGAAAGATGGTCTATTGCATTTTTCTCGGTTTCATCGGTGTACACAAGGTCTTGTACCCGTGCTATTTCCCTGCCCCGCTCCGGCAGGTTTTTTTCCATTTTCAAAACCACATCGCGGCCCACCATCAGGCGGGAGATTTTGGTTTCGTCAAGATCTTTGGTATCAAAGTTGCCCTGGCAGTATCCGTGGCGCAGTATAGTTACGCGGGAGCACAGGTGCATTACTTCTTCCAGCTTATGGCTGATAAAGATAATAGAATGGCCATGATCCCGCAATAAAAACAATTGCTCAAACAGCTCTTCGGTTTCCTGCGGGGTAAGCACGGCGGTGGGCTCATCCAAAATAAGAACCCGCGTGCCCTTTATAAGCGCTTTTAGTATCTCTACTTTTTGCATCATGCCAACACTTAAATCTTCTACCTTGCTTTTTGCGTCCAGCTTAAAGCGGTATTTGTCAGCAATCTCCTGTGTCATCTGTACGGCCTTGTTAAAATCGAACAGGCCGCGTTTTAGTGGCTCTATGCCAAGCACAACGTTTTCGGCCACGGTAAGGGACGGCAGCAGCATGAAATGCTGGTGCACCATACCCACACCTTTTGCAATGGCGTCCAACTGGTTGGCAATGTGCGCCTTTTGCCCTTCGATGAAAATCTCGCCCTCCTGCGGGGTCTCCATACCAAACAAAATTTTCATCAATGTGGTTTTACCTGCACCATTTTCCCCCACCAGTGCATGTATCTCGCCCTCTTCTACACTAAAAGAGACATTTTTGTTTGCAACAAATCCGTTGGGGTAAATTTTGGTTATATTCTGCATCCGCAGCATTTCTTTGCCCACGTACCCACCACCCTATTGAGATTTAAATGTAAGCATTTCTGTACATCTTTGATAAATATCACTAACAGATTATCAATTTTTTACATCATTGTCAATTGGTTTTATTTACATTGTAAGGAACGCACAAATATAAATTTTCAAATTAGACAATTTGCCGAATTTTAGCGCCCTTTTTATGGCAAAACCCATTACAAACCTGCAAAAAATCGCCGTATTCTCGACATTCCCTCTGCTATCTTATCTTCAGCATTTGCAAAAGAAAGGCGCAAATACTGGCTGCCGTTTTCTCCAAATGCCGTGCCCGGCGTGGTAAGTACGCCCGCTTCTTTTAGCAGACGGGCACTTACCTCGTCCGAAGACATACCCGATTCGGCTATACTAATGTAAAAGCAAAAGGTTCCGTCATTTTTAACAGGACGCAGCCCCTTAATACCCGCCAGCTCTTTTTGCATTAGGGCGCGACGGTTTGTATAATGCTGCACCATTTCTTCTACGCAGGTTTGGGGGCCTTGTACTGCCTTGGCGCCTGCATACTGGATAAAACCGGGCAAGCACGCCGTAAGCGGCTGGTGCATTTTAGGAATGCGCTGCATCAGGCTTTGATTGCGGCTAAAAAGATAGCCAAGCCGCCAGCCTGTCATTGCATAGGTTTTAGAAAAGCTGTTGGTAACAATTACCTGGTCTTGTATATCATCAAAATGCGCCAGGCTTATGTGTGTATAGCCATCAAAAACAATGTTTTCGTATACTTCGTCCGAAATCACCCAAATACCGTGCTTTTGCAGTACCGGCACAATCTCCTGCGCTGCCTGCTGTGTAAGCACCGCCCCTGTGGGATTATTGGGGTAGTTTAAAATAAGAGCTTTGGTTTGCGGGGTAATAAGCTCTTCTAACTGCTGTGCCGTTGGGCAAAAGCCGTTTTCTTCCAGCAGAGGCAGACGAACCACCTTTGCGCCCAACAACTGTGCCTGCCCTACATAACAGGTATAGGCCGGGTCTGGGATAATAACCTCATCCCCGGGGTTGATGATTGACATAAGGCTAAGCATAATGGCCTCTACCCCACCGCCCGATACCACAATTTGGTCCGGCGTTACGGTATACCCAAACTGCGCGGTGCATTTTTGCGCCAATGCTTCGCGCAAAATAGGCAGGCCCGGCTCGGGCGCGTACTTTGTAAGCCCCATGTCCAGCCCCTCTTTAGCGGCTTCGCAAATATGGGCTGGTGTGGTAAAGTCCGGTTCTCCGTTGCAAAGGTTGATAAAGCCGGGGTAATCTGCCGCCATATCAAACATTTTGCGGATGCCGGATGTAGGATAGGTCATAAGCAAAGAAGAAAAGCCCTTGTTCATACCAAAATACCATCCTTTAATAAATTGCAGGCATGCGGTGGCAAAGTGTACCTTGCGCCCCGCAAAGCACTTGTTACTTAAACTGCGCTATCGAATTTAAAATGAGATCTGTCATCCATTGGTTGTCCAAATCGAAAGCAACCTTAATATTGGGCGGCTGCTTGCAGGTGTTTTGCACATCAATTATAGTGCTGCCCGCAGAGTACTGACCCGACAGCTCGATGTCTCCAAAAAAATCCCCGGTAACAAACTTGCTTTCGTCAATCAGTATTGCCACGGCGCAGGGGTCGTGCATATGTGCGCCCTCTTTATGACCCTCGGGCGCAAACAGCGGCGGTGTAGAGGATTGGATAAAGAAGCTTAAGAGGTCGGCTGTAACGCCGCCAAGCCCATTGCCGATAGAACGGATGCGCTCTATCGCCTCGTAACTTATCTGCGCCTTATGCGTCACCTCAAGGCCGCTCATAATAAGCGGAACACCCGAATGGAATACGGTGTAGGCTGCCTCGGGGTCTACCAGTATATTAAACTCGGCCCGTGGGGTAGTATTGCCCCCATACACAGAGCCACCCATAAATGAGATACATTCTATTTTTGGTTTTACCTGTGGGTAAAGCGCCAACAACAGGGCTACGTTTGTCATGGGGCCGGTAACCACAATGCTTATTTTATCGTTGCTGGCCAGCAAAATATCCCGCATCAGTTCTACGGCGTTCAGTTCTGAGGGCTCGAAACCGGGAGCACCAAGGTCGGCACCGTCCAGGCCGGTTTCTCCATGAACATCGTCTGCAATACGCAGGCTGCGGCAGATGGGTTTTTCGCATCCGCGTGCCACGGGGATATCCTCAATGCCCATAAAGGTCATTATTTTGCGGGCGTTATAGTTTGTTTTTTGCTGTGTTTGGTTGCCGGCGCTTGTAGTAACCGCAAGTACCTCCAGCTGTTTGCTGGCAAAGGCAATAATCATGGCAATCATATCGTCGTGCCCGGGGTCGCAATCTAAAATAATTTTACGCATATCTGTCTGCACTCCTTTGATAGGCTTTTACAGGGTATAGCCGGGGGCAATGTACAATTCGTCTGTTTGTTCTTCTATCTGCTCGGCATACACGTCTGTTTTCCAGCTTTGGGGCGGCACCTCGTGCAGGCGCACGCTAATTGCGGTTTCGGGCACGTCCAGCGTGGTTTGCAGTGTTGTTTTTAACGCCTGCGCCAGTTTTTGCTTTTCGTCCTGCGGTGTACCCGGGTACATGTATACGGTAATGTGCGGCATGATAATCCTCCCTTTTACGGCTGCTGGCTAAAATTAAAACGCCATTTCAAAAATAACTTTGGCATCGGCGCGGCTAAGCCGCACAATGCCGCCTATGCTGGCATCTTCTCCCTCAAAGGGAATACGGTCCAGCATATCTTCCACAGCGTCTGTAGGCACTTTATAGTCTGCAAAAGATACAGGCATGCCCATACTTTTAAAGAATGCCTCGGTGGCTTCAATCCCCTCTTGGGCAGCTTGCAGGGTATTTTGCCCATCCCAATTAATTCCAAAAACCTCTTTTGCATAGCGTGCAAAGCGCAGGGGCTTTTGTTTGTACACATAGCGCATCCAAGACCCCATAATGATAGAAAGGGTTGCCGCATGGGGGGTATCGTACAGGGCACTTAGCTCATTACCCAGCAAATGGGTTGCCCAGTCTGTCCGACGCCCCACACTAAGGGTGTTGTTGTGGGCTATGGTGCCAATCCACATGGCGTTGGCACGCAAAAAGTAATCGCCCGGCTCTTCCATTAGTTTTGGGCCAATATCCAGCAATGTTTTTAAAACGCCCTCTTCCATCCTGTCGGTAACGCCAATCTCTTCATCGGGAGAAAAATACCGCTCGCACACATGGCTAAACATATCTGTAATGCTGCATGCCGTAACAAAGCGCGGGATAGAAAAGGTAAGCTCGGGGTTCATAAATGCAATTTTGGGGCGGATATACGGGGTAATCAGCATTCGCTTTTCCCCTTTTTCCTCGTTGTTTACCATCGAGGTTCCGTTCGATTCGCTGGAGGTAGCGGGGTTGGTAAGCAAAACCCCAATGGATAGCGCTGCCTGTACCGGCAGGTTTTGGGTATAAAAATCCCACACATCGCCGCTATATAGTGCACCTGCGGCAATGGCCTTGGCAGAATCGATTACACTGCCGCCGCCTATGGCAAGTACAAAATCTATTTTTTCTTCTCGGGCAAGGTCAATACCCTGATGGATAAGGGTAAGGCGCGGGTTGGGTTTTACACCACCCAGCTCGGCATAGGCAATATTATGCTTTTGCAAATCTTCACATATGCCTTGCAGCAGGCCGGTTTCGGTTAAAAAGCGGCCGCTGTCGTGATGGATAAGCACCCTGCTTGCCCCTATTTTGGCAAGTTCTGCACCAATACGTGCCTGCGCACCCCGCCCAAAAATAAAGTTTGTGTCTACACAAAAGTCAAAATCATACATTATACTATGTATCCTTTCTGCCCTGCCTGCCGGGTATCAGTTTGTGCTGTACAATATCTGCGCCAGTTCTTGGGCGTTATCCGCTACATAATCCGGCTTAGCCCGCAAAAGCTTTGCAACATCTCCGTCGCCATACGTCACCGCAACAGAGGTAATGCCATTGCTTTGCGCCGCCTCTACGTCACCTACGCTGTCGCCAATGTACACCGGACGGGATTTTTGCAGGCGTGTAAGCAGGTCACCTATCAGTTCTGCTTTTGTATGCTGCTTATCCGGGAAGGTATCGGGCGAAAA
>JBKEAM010000106.1:0-7619 GCA_047972265.1 Oscillospiraceae bacterium
CTCCATTTCATAAGTATGTGGGCCTGTTTTTTCTTTTTTGTTGATTGTCATTATACTTCCTCCTAATCGGCTGCAAACCATATTGCCGCCTTTATGCTTCGCAGTAAAATATTATATCATATACCGGCTTAATATACCAGTTTAAGATTTTTCAGTTTCTATTTTAAAAGGGCAAAATCGCAGTGCGTCTGCGCTGATTAATTTATACTCTACCGCGCCAATCCTGCCCTGTACCGCAAGGAAAACAGCGGTGTTGTGCAAGTGCCCGTAAAAACATTTTTCAACTTTGTATTTTTCCAGCAAATCCACCAAAGCGGGCGCACTTGCCCCTTCGCAAAGCGGCGGGTAATGCAAAAACGCAAAGATTCTATCGGTTTGGGCTTGTTTTAAAGACATTTCCAACCTGCCGGCCTCACGGTTCATCACTTTGGTATCCTGCGCCTGGCCAGATTCAAATACCCAGCCACGCGTGCCGCACAAAGATATCCCATCTTGAGTACCGTAGCTGTTGTTGTGCAAAATAGAAAGGCTGGTAAGCTGATTTTCCTCAAAAAAGGCATTCATTTTAGCGGCGGTAGTCCACCAATAATCGTGATTGCCCTTTAAAAGAAGCTTTTTGCCAGGCAGATGATGCAAAAACTGCAAATCCGGCAAAGCCGAAGCAAAATCCATTCCCCAAGAAATATCCCCCGCCACTACAACTGTATCTTCGGCACAAATCTCCCGCCGCCAATTATCTTCCAAAAGGGTGGTATATCCTTCCCACCCTTTAAAAATATCCATTGGCTTATCTGTTCCAAAAGAAAGGTGGGTATCTCCAATTACAAAAAGCGCCATCGGCCCTCCTTTACAATTGCGGGGGTAAGTTTAAAATGTCGTCCGCATCAATGGTTTGTGTAAAACGTACGGTTTTTTTCTGCAAATCTGCAAGGCTGGCGGGCGGTGTTTGTTTTGTATAGGCCGCCAAACGGTTCATGCACTCAAATTCGTCCTCAGCCGTCTCCTGCCTCAGTGCCTCCAGCACCTTGCCGCTAAACTTGTAGGGGCTTGCGGTAGAAAGTACCACCAGCGGGTTTTGCCGCGGTGGCAGGTTTTGGGCAACACCAAAACCTACTGCTGTGTGTGGGTCGCACAAATAAGCATCCTGTTCAAATATATCAAAAATCACATCAGACACTTTTTTTTCATCCAGCCACCCGGCTTCAAATGTTCCTTGTATTTCGGCAAGGGTTGCTTTATCCACAGTATAAAAACCGTCTTTTGCAAGCTGCTCCATCCAGCCCCGCACCGCTTTATCGCTGCCACTGGCATGGTACAGCAGCCTTTCTAGGTTGGATGAAATTAAAATGTCCATAGAGGGCGAGCTTGTTTTATAAAACTCCCTGCGCGCATCGTAGGTTCCCGTGGCAAAAAAATCCGCCAGCACATTATTGCTGTTAGAGGCGCAAATAAGTCTGCCAATCGGCAAACCCATTTTTTTGGCATAATACCCAGCCAAAATATCCCCAAAATTACCCGTTGGCACACAGTAATCAACAGCCTGCCCATACTCAATATCACCCTGTTTGCAAAACTGCAAATAGCTGGCCACATAGTAAACAATTTGAGGCACCAAGCGGCCCCAGTTAATAGAGTTTGCACTGGAAAGGCTTTTGTTCTGTCCTTTTAGGCTTTTGCCCAACTCTTTATTGGCAAAAACCTTTTTAACCGCACGCTGTGCATCATCAAAATTACCATGGATGGCAAAAACCGTCACATTGTTTCCCTCTTGGGTAACCATTTGCAGGCGCTGCACTTCACTGGTACCATCCAGGGGATAAAGCGCCGCAATTTTAATGCCCTCTATATCCTTAAAGCCTTCTAATGCGGCCTTACCTGTATCGCCCGAAGTTGCAACCAAAACAAGGGTTTCTTCCTCTTTTTTATCGGCATTTATCTGCTTTGCCTGATACAAAAGCTTTGGCATCAACTGCAATGCATAATCTTTAAAAGCGGCGGTAGGGCCATGCCATAGCTCTAAAGAATACACCCCATTGCGCACCTTTTGTAAGCGCAAAGGCTTTTTATCAAACGGCTCATCATAACTTTGGTGTGTTGCCTGCTCCAAAAAATCGGCAGAATATTCATTTAAAAACGGCGCCAAAACCAATTGCGCCAACTCTGGATAGTTTTTGTTCTGCCAAAGAGAAAAATCTATTTGAGGAAAATGAGACGGTACAAAAAGGCCACCATCCGGAGAAAGTCCCTCCAAAATAGCGCCTGAAGCTGTATAACTTTTGCCTGCATCCCTGGTACTGCGATAATCCACCTGCTGCCTCCCCTTTATAAACGCATATTGTAGTTTAGTGTATCAAAGTGTAAAGGCATTTTCAATAAAATTAAGTGTATATTTCACGTCATCCTCAAAAACAACCTCTGCCACATCAAAACGCATATACATTTCGGCAAGTTCTGGGTAATCTGCAATAAACTGCCGCGCCGCCAAAACAAGGCGCTTTTGCTTACCCTCATTTACAAACTCCCGGGGTGCCGCAATTGTATTTTCCCCACGGGTCTTAACCTCAGCAAACACAAGCATATCTTTGCTTTGCAGCACAATATCTATTTCTCCCATACGGGTTTTGTAGTTACACATCAGCACCTTATAACCGCTTTTTTTGTAGGCGCGCCGGGCCAATTCTTCTCCTTTGCGCCCTCGCTCCTGCGCGTTCATCGGTTGCTCCACTTTTTTAGGTATGTAAAACGGTAAAAATCCTGCAGCCCCAGTTTATCTATAATTTCGTAGTGTTGTTTAGTGGGGTAGCCTTTGTGTTTTGCAAGCATATATTCTGGGTATTGCTTATCCAGTTCACACATCAGGCGGTCTCGTGTCACCTTGGCCATTATAGAAGCTGCCGCAATACTGGCCGAAGTGGCATCTCCCTTAACCACTGCCATGCAGGGGCAGGCAAACTCTGGCGGGTCATTTCCATCCACAAGTACAAGGTTTGGGGTTGTTTCAAGCCCTGCAACCGCTTGCCGCATTCCTTCCAAAACCGCCTGCCGGATATTCATGCCATCTATTTCTCGGGCAGACATTAAAATAACCTTCCAAGCAACAGCCTTTTCAACTATTTGCTCGTACAGAATTTTTCGTTTTTTTTCGCTCAATTTTTTAGAATCATTTAACCCCTCTACAGGGTTTTGCGGGTCTAAAATTACTGCGCCAATCGCCACTGGCCCGCACAAAGGCCCTCGCCCGGCCTCATCAACTCCGCACAGCAGTGGTGCTTTATTTCTGTAGCCTTCATCAAACACGTACAGCTGCGTTGTATCCATTAAAGGCTCCCTTATTGGTTGTTTTCATCTTCATTTACTTCTGCTTGTGGATATTCCAAGCTAATGCGGCCCAGCTTACCGCCTCTAAATTCGTCCAGCACAACCGAGGCCGCACGCTCCATATCAATTTCTCCGCCGGATATCAGCATTCCACGGCGGCGGCCCACTTTTTCCAGCAGGACCCAGCCGTCGCTTTCTGTCAGTTCTTCGGGGGTAAGCTTAAACCGCTCATATAGGCGGGCACTGTAATGCCCGGCCAATTGCTGTAAAATGCCGGCTGCAATTTCCTGCACATCTAATAAATAATCCGGGATTGAGCCTATAAGCGCCATGTTTACGGCTGTTTCCATCGTTTCAAACTTATTCCATAAAACACCGGGCATATCCAGCAATTCGTACTCACCCGCCGTCACCCACTGCTCACCACGGGTAACGCCCGGTTTATCCCCTGTTTTTGTGCGGGCAGCACCCGCCCAGTTATTAATAAAGGTAGATTTGCCCGCGTTGGGTATTCCCGTTACCATAATGCGGGTACGCGCACCTATCATTCCCTTTTCCTTGCGGCGCTCCAAAAGTTCTGCCAATGCCGCATTTACCGTTTTGGCAGCCTGAGAGGCCGCCCCGCGCTGTTTGCTGTTGGCGGCTACACAAAGGCTGGCATCGGTTTTAAACGCTTGTACCCATTGCTTGGTTGCAACTTCATCCGCAAGGTCTGCCTTATTTAAAACATACAGGCGAGGCTTTTCGCCATATAGGCTTTGCAGTGCCGGGTTTAAGCTGCTGGCAGGGATACGGGCATCCAAAATTTGCACCACAGCATTTACCTGTGGCAGCATTTTTTCTATTCTTCGCATGGTGCGGGTCATATGCCCTGGGTACCACTGGATATTTCGTGACTGTTGTACGCTCATTCTACACTCCCAAACTTTGTAGCTGGGAAAATACGCAAAACAACTTTTCCCAAAATATCATGGTTACTAATCATCCCTATTTCAGAATCACGGCTGTCTTTTGAATGTGGCCTGTTATCTCCCATTAAAAAAACACAGTTTTCGGGCACTTGCACCGGAAATACAACATCGTACGCATTGGTTGTTGGGGCCGAAATATAGTTTTCTTGCTGCAATACACCGTTTACATATACAGCACCAGATGTAAAATCTATATCTATTGTATCACCCGCAATACCTATTACCCTTTTAACAATGGGGGCGCCGTAATCAATATACCCGTCTACCACCACAATATCTCCTCGTTGCGGTGTATAAAAAATACTGCGCGCCAGTACCTGGTCATTATCCGTAAGGGTGGGCAACATAGAGTTGCCCTCTACCCTGCCTGTCCGAAACACAAATACCAAAAGAAGCAGGGCCACAGTAAAAGCAATCAGTATTGCGTTAAACCAATCCAGCACGGCTATATTTCGTTCTCTTTGCGCTTGCTCCATCCGGTACCCCCTTCAAATTTACTTTTACCTTAAATGCAAACCTGTTCTATTATAACAAATAAAACAAAAAAATGGCATCCTTTTGTGCCAATTGCACGCCAGAATGCCACTTTATTTGTTTTATAATGCCTGTGCGGCAAAAATTACAGTTTCTGTTTAACTTTAGCTGCCTTGCCGGTACGGCCACGCAGATAAAACAGTTTTGCACGACGAACTTTACCTTTGCGCACAATTTCAACCTTTTCAACAAACGGGCTGTTGATGGGGAATACGCGCTCTACGCCAACGCCGTAAGAAGAACGGCGAACGGTAAAGGTTTCGGCCACACCGCCATGTTTTTTGGCAATAACGGTCCCCTCAAATGCCTGGATACGTTCACGCTCACCCTCTTTGATGCGAACAGAAACGCGAACAGTGTCACCTACGTTAAAAACCGGTTTTTCGGCCTTTATAGAGCCTTCTTCAATCAACTTTAAAGCGTCCATTGGTTACAATCCTCCATTTTTTATTAGACATTCATACCCGGATATCCGGCAGAGGACTGCCCGTATTGATTCGGTGCTCAACCCTGCTGGTGGAGCCAGCAGACACCAACGCTAAAATACTATACCATACACCCTGCATTATTGCAAGCATTTTGCCCAGTAAAACCGCTATTCTATATTCTGCGGGCAACATTTTCCAAATGTTGGTTTAAAAACTCTCCATAACGCTGCTCTTCAATGGCTTTTCGTATTTCTTCCATTAAAGAATTGTAAAAATACAAGTTGTGCATTACAGCCAGTCGCTTGCCCAATGCCTCATCCGCCTTTAAAAGGTGGCGAATATAAGAGCGCGTGTGGTGCTTGCACACAGGGCAATCGCAATTTTCGTCTATGGGGGCATCATCCAATACATACTTTGCATTATTAAGGTTTCTAATCCCCTGCCAAGTAAACAGGTGCCCGTGACGCGCATTACGGCTAGGCATAACACAATCAAACAAATCCACCCCGCGGGCTACAGCCTCCAATATATTGGCCGGTGTACCAACCCCCATTAAATAGCGCGGTTTGTTTTTGGGCATGTGTGGCTCTACCGCGCTTATAATGCGGTACATATCCTCGGATGGCTCCCCCACTGCAAGGCCGCCAATGGCATACCCCGGCAAGTCCATCTCCGCAATTCTTTTCATATGCTCCACGCGCAAATCATCAAACACACAGCCTTGGTTTATGCCAAACAAAAGCTGGTTTGGGTTTACCGATTTTCCGCTTTGCTTTAATCTGTCCATCTCGGCAACACAGCGCTCTAACCAGCGCACTGTGCGTGCGCAGCTTTTTTTAGAATAATCGTACTCGGCAGGGTTTTCTACACATTCATCAAAAGCCATGGCAATGGTAGAGCCAAGGTTTGCCTGTATGCGCATACTTTCTTCCGGCCCCATAAAAATACGCCGTCCGTCAATATGAGATTGAAAGGTAACGCCTTCTTCTTTTATGTTTCGCAGTTTTGCAAGGCTAAGCACCTGAAATCCGCCAGAATCGGTAAGCACCGGCCCAT
The DNA here is from genome assembly GCA_047972265.1 of Oscillospiraceae bacterium. Lineage (GTDB taxonomy): Bacteria > Bacillota > Clostridia > Oscillospirales > Ruminococcaceae > JAAYCI01. Next base: position 6,308 of record JBKEAM010000106.1, read on the forward strand.
CCCATGCTGTAAATGAGCGTACCCCACCCATTTTAGCCACAACCTCATCGCCCGGGCGCAGGTGTAAATGGTAGGTGTTACACAGCATTACCTGGCATCCTATATCCTTTAAATCAAAGGCAGATACCCCACCCCTAATTGCCCCTGTTGTGGCAACATTCATAAACGCAGGGGTTTGCACCATTCCGTGTACGGTTTCAAACGTTCCCCGGCGCGCGGTGCCCTCCGTATTTATTACCTTAAACATATATAGCCCTCTTCTTTCGGTTCAGTTGCCGTTTGCGCTTTTGGTTATATAATCAGCATGGCATCTCCAAAGCTAAAAAATCGATATTTTTCTTCTACTGCTTCTTTGTAGGCATCCATTGTATGTTGGTATCCGCAAAAGGCCGATACCAGCATAATCAAAGTACTTTCGGGCAGATGAAAATTAGTGATTAACCCATCTATTACCTTATATTCAAACCCGGGGTAAATAAACAACTTGCTTTTACCTGTATCCGCCTGTAAGCGGCCGTATTTTTTGGCAATTGTTTCCAGCGTGCGGCAGCTTGTTGTACCCACCGCAATTACCCGGCCGCCACTCTTTTTGGTATCTTCTATCTTCTGGGCAGCCTCTTGGCTAAGAGAATACCATTCTTCATGCATCACATGGTTTTCTAGGCTGTTTTCTTTTACAGGCCTAAAGGTACCCAGCCCCACATGCAGTGTAAGCTTTGCAACCTCTATCCCGTTTTGCTGCAAGTCTTCCAGCAGTTGCGGAGTAAAGTGCAGGCCCGCAGTGGGGGCAGCCGCACTGCCCAGCGCCTTTGCGTATACTGTTTGGTAATCGTCATTGCTGCCGGGTTGCTGCTTTATATAAGGTGGCAACGGCATTTTGCCAAACTCATCCAGTTTTTCGTACAAGGTTTGCGTATTATAGGTAAAGCTTACCCTTTTGTTGCCGGTTGGTAGTGTTTCTAGTACCTCGGCCTTTAAAGTACCATCGCCAAATACCATTTTTGCGCCCTTTTGCAAGCGACGGCCCGGCCGGGCAAGGCACTCCCATATATCCTGTTGGGTTTGGTTTAAAAGCAGCAGTTCACAAAGCCCGCCACTGCCCTCTTTTTGCCCTAGCAAGCGGGCCGGCAAAACCTTGCTGTCGTTTACCACCAGCAAATCTCCCTTTTTTAAAAGAGAGGGCAAATCCGCAAAAACACGGTGCTGCAATGCACCTGTTTCCCTATCCATACAAAGCAGGCGGGCCGCATCACGGGGCACCGCAGGTTGCTGGGCAATTAGTTCTTCGGGTAAATCGTAGTAAAAGTCGCTT
>JBKEAM010000131.1:0-2331 GCA_047972265.1 Oscillospiraceae bacterium
AGCAAACCGACACATCATTTTTTATCGAATACTTGTTGACCAACCAATTGAAATAACAAGAATTTTACACGGACGAATGGATTTGCAAAACAGAATAAACGAATAAAAACTGCCACCAACAACTAAGTTTTCGTTGCGTCCAACGGACGAACAATGAAAACTTAGGTTGAACGAAACCTTTGTATGTTATTATGGACTTATCGTTGGTTATCATTGGGGGGCTGAGTGAGCTTTTGTAGCCCGGAGGTTGGTGTTGGATGCGATGCATCCTTTTTTTTATGCTTTGAGGTGCCTGCCTTTCATTATAGGTACATAACTTCCCCCACCCACAAATTTACATTGCAGGCACAGATGGGGTTTCCAATAAATACATTTTTGGTGGACCTTTGTTCCCAAATATGGCTATCGTGATCAACGTTGGCTTTTTGCAATCCGGACAGCAACGCAACTTTGTCTGGGGTTCGGCTTTGATAATTTGGACATTCATTTGCCTTTGCAATTGTGCTAGTTTCTTACGTTTCCAGGTGCTGCTCAATATACCGTAATGCCGTATTCTTACAAATCTTTGCGGTAATATATGCTGGGCAAAACGGCGTACAAATGCTGCGTTTTTCAAGCGCAGTATTTGCTTTTTCCCATCTTGCTTATAATCCTTTAACTCAAAGCTGGTGTGGGTTTTGCTCACCTCTTTGATGCGGCTGTTGCTGATGGCTACCTTGTGTGTATATCTGCCCAAATACTCGATTACGCTGTGTACATTTCCAAAGGGACGCTTGGCATACACCACCCAGTTTTTGCTAAACAAAGCATCAAATAATGCTTTGTCTTTTACTCCATTTTCCCGCAAGCCTGCCACATATTTTGCCCGGAATATTTTGCCCATCGCCTTTACCGAAAACAAATATTTGCCATCTGCCCGGATGGGTTTAAAACTGCTGTTTGGATCCACACCACCGCCCGGTACAATGCAATGCAGGTGCGGATGCAGGCTCAGATTTTGACCCCATGTATGCAAGATGGCTATCATCCCCATTTGCAAATTTTGCTTTGTGCCAAAGGCTTGTAGCGTTTGCCAGGCTGCGGCAAAAAGTGTGTCGTAACATAGCTTGGGATGCAGCATACACAAGGCATTCAGCTCACCCGGCAGGGTAAACACCACATGAAAATACGGTACGGGAAGCAGTTCTTCCGTCCGCTTTTGCATCCATGATTCCCGCTTATGGCCGTGAGACGTAGGGCAATGGCGGTTGCGGCAACTATAATAGCTAATGTGTACCACACCACAATCGGTGCAGGCATCTACATGGCCGCCCAAAGCCGCTGTACGACAGTCTTTGAGGGCCCGCAGGTGTCGTAGTTGGTGCGTATTCAATCCCAAATGTTCTACCGCATTATCCAGTTGTTGCAGCACCGTAGCCACTTCGGCTACTGCCCGGCGCATGTGGCAAAAAGCGTGTCCAGCGGACTAAAAGGTTTTTGATTGTCGAGCTGTGCCAGATGCAAATATTCCATCGTTGTCTCGATGCAGGCATGGCCCAGCAGCTCTTTGAGCGTCAGTATGCTCATGCCATCATCCAGCAAATGTGTGGCATAGCTGTGGCGCAAAGTGTGGGTGTGTACATCTTTCAGGATGCCTGCTTTTTTGGCTACCGTTTTCATTACCCATTGCACGCCCCGGTTGCTATAACGGCTGTCCAAATCATCGCCATGCATGCCGCTTGTGCCTTCAAACAAATATTGTTTGGGATGATGAATTTGGATATAGCTTTTGATGCCTCTTATTAAGTGTGCTGATAGTGGCAAAATCCTGTCCTTATTGCCTTTGCTCTGCACCACGTGCAGTTGTTGGCGGTCAAAGTCAAGGTGTTTTAATTCCAGTTGGCAGGCTTCGTGGCAGCGCAATCCGCAGCCATAAATCAACCCAATAAGCAGCCTGTGTTTCAATAGCGGTGCAGCTTGCAGCATTTGCCACACTTCTTGTTTGCTGAGCACGGTGGGTAGTTTGGTACTTTTGGCTATCTGTGGCAAATGTAAATGTTCGTAAGGCAGCCCTTCGGTTTTGAGCAAAAACCGAAGGCCATACACCGTGTGTTTGAAATAAGATTGAGAGGGCGTTTGGCTGCGTTGTTGCAGCAGATACAAATAATCTTTTACCTGTTCGCGATCCAATTCGGTGGGCAGGGATTTAAAATGAAGAGCCATGGCAGCCACATGGCGGGCGTAGTTTTCAAAGGTCTTTGGGCTGCGGCCAAGGATGGAAATGTTACGCTGAAAACGGATGAGCAAAGCTTCAAAACCCGGCACCTCATGGCAGGCTCGGTTGAGGTACTT
>JBKEAM010000060.1:0-1710 GCA_047972265.1 Oscillospiraceae bacterium
TTTACGCGGGGTGAGTCTTGGAATATTTTCATGGTATTTTTTCGCATTTCGGGAACCTCGGTTACCACCAGCTACACAAGAATGGTAATGTACGGAATAATGCCAATAAGGGAAGCCGTTACAGAATCGACCACTGTGGTTAAAAAAACCTGCAATGCCCGGGCAAACCCAAAAAGCAGGGCATACAACGAGGAACGAATAGGCTCGCGCCGCCCGCACACAATGGCGGAAAGGCAGATAAACCCCCTGGAGGCAGACATATCGGCCGTATACATACCAAGCGATTCTACTGAGAGGTTTAAACCGGCCAGCCCACAGGTAACAGCAGAGATAAGCAGCGCAATAAGCTTAATGCTGTCGGTTTTAATGCCAATGGCCCGGGCCGCTTCGCCATTTTCCCCCGTAACGCGGGTATAAATACCAAATTTTGTTTTATACAGCACAACCGTAAGCACAACCACGCATACAAAAGAAAAATAGGTAAGCGGCGTTTGCCCGTTGAAAATATCCGACAAAATGGGGATACTTCTGAGAATTGGCACATCCAACTTCATACTTAACGGGCTGATATAGTCTGTGGCAATCAACGAGCCCCGCGAGCCATAAAAAGATTCCATAATAAACCGGGGCAGCGCCGAAGTCAAAAAGTTGATGGCAATACCTACAATAATGGCATTGGCCTGAAGCTTAATGGTAAAAAGCGCAAATACCAAAATAATAAGCACGCTCATAACCACACCCATGAAACTGCCAAAATACAGGTTGCTGCCTATAACTGTAAATAAAATGCCTGCAAAAGCGCCAAAATTCATAACGCCGTCCAGCGCAATATTGAACACCCCTGCCCGCTGTGGGTAAACACCCCCAATTACGCAAAGCAGATATGGGGTAGACATTTTCACCGTCATGGAAAGCAGGCTGAGCAGCATATCCATGCTTTAACCCTCCTCTGCCGCAACCCGGCTTTTATCTGTTTTGAACAGGTTAAATATCCGGGAATTTACCGTGATATACCGTGCCACCAAAAAGAGTATAAGGCAGCTTTTAATAATATTGACAATATCCAGGGAAATGCCCATTTTAGACTGAAGCGCTACGCCCCCATATTTAAAGGCGCCAAACAAAAAGGCGGTAATTAAAATTCCGAAGGGGCTTTTGTTGGCCAGCAGGCAAACCGCCTGCCCATCCCACCCAAGGCCCGGGTTTGTAGACCACCCTGGGGTAAACCGAATATTCACCCCCATAATTTCGGTTGCGCCCGCAACCCCCGCAATGGCACCGCCTATTAAAAAAACAATGATAATTTTTTTGTAAACCTTCATGCCAATGGCATCGGCAAATTCCTTCTGCTTGCCAATGGCCGATATTTCGTACCCCAACCGGGTTTTCTTCATAAGCACCCACACCAAAAACAAAATAAAAACGGCAATGTATATGGCATAGGTCACCCGGTAGCGGCTGTTCATTCTGGCAATTTGAGCTGTTTCGGCAACCGCATAGGTGGCGGCATAGCCCACATTGTCGGCAAAGGGGCCATTGGTAAGATACGAGGTAAAAATAATGGCAATGTTGTTCATCATAATGGTTACCACTACCTCGTTAATTCTAAAATACGCTTTGAGAATGGCGGGAATAAGCGCATACGCCATGCCTGCCACCGCCCCTCCCAAAAGGCAAACCAGAATATGAAGCGGGGCCGGCAGCCCCGTA